>DIKC01000044.1 GCA_002421565.1 Desulfobulbaceae bacterium UBA5628
AGCCGGTGAAGGTGGTCAAGGTGCAGCCGTCGGCGGCTGATAGTTGGCGGCCGGGGGATGAGGCGGCAAGCAAGCCCGCGCCGGGTGGCGGCGGGAAGAAGGCCGTGCCGAAAGATGGATACTGATGAGCAGACACAGCCCGGTAGAGGAAGGAGATTACGGCCCGGTGCTTTTTGTGGCCGGGCCTTTTAAGATCGCGGCGTGGAAAACCAAAGTCAATTCGGCGTGATTGAAAAGATGGATTTGCTCATCACCTTATTTGCGATACCGGACAAGGATCAAATTGAACTATCAAACGAGTCGGTGGGCGGCTTTTGTAAAATCTTGGGGGACATGCAGGAAGAAGTGTCCCGTGTACATGAAATTATAGGAATGTAATCAAAAATTGCGGTCACTACTGGAGGGAAAGATGACCAATCAACAGAAATGGCACTTTGTAAGGCGATGGGTCGATGAAAATCTTAGCCTCGTGCGGATCGTCGCGAGTCCATACCGGTTGTTCGTGGCCGCCGATCAAGACGATTTTAGGCAGGAGGCTTATATCGCGGGCTTTCAGGCATTGGAAGCCTTGCTAAGGCGAGGGGAGCGGATGGAGCGTCTAGGCGCTTATTTCCGGCGGCGGTATCGCACCAGTTGCATTACCGTCGCCTCGATTGGCCAGACCAGCAATTTTGCCGACGGTTTCACTGAGAAGATTCTGGCGGACGAAAAAGAGGAGCAGCCGGATGACTCGCAGGAGGCGATTGAAGCCGCTTTGCGGCGGGCGGAGGCAAGGCGGAAGCAACGGCGGACCATGCAGGTCTGCCGTTGGATACTCTCCCAGCCGTCCCCTGTGTCGATTGCCGACATTGCCCGCCGGTTCGAGATCGGCGAGCGGGCCACCCGCAACCTGTTGGAGCGGGCGACCCGGCTTCTGGCTGGTACGGGCGTGGCTGATCCGGATCCGGAACCAGAAAGAGCAATTTTTTCGCCCTCGCCTCACCCCGCCAGGGTGAGGGCGAAAAAATTAAGAGATGGCCGCCGCCAGGCGGCTACCGATGCCGTCCGGCGGGTATCGCTGGTACGGCGTAAATCCGCCGGGGCGAGGGAGCGGAAGGCGTGACGCCGGAAAAGCCGGTGGCGCGGCTTTCGCCGCCCCGAGCGCCCCAGGAGATGAATATGGATGTATCGACCTGGCTGGACGTGCCGGCGTTTCTCGCCGACATCAAGCCTTTCATCAACCGGCTGGAAAAAAACCGCTGGATGGCCTTCTCCATGCCGGACGGCTATGTTTACGTCCAGCCCAAGGTTTTGGAGCAGGTGGCCAGGTGGCATTCGGCCAGGGCCGGGATCATGGAGATCATGGACATCCCGGCCGGTGATCCGGACATGCGGTTTGTGCTGCTTGCGGTAGTTAACCGGCTTCGGCGGGAGTCTGATGTTATCGCCACCGAGCTTATCGGCGAGGACTATTTCGGCGGGTTTTTCAGGATTGTTTGCAAGGACGGCTCCAAGATCAGGGGCTATTACACGCCTTTTCTCGCCGAGGCGTTCGGGCCGATTGCCGAGCTTGAGGCGGCCAAGAGAGGCCGGCTCAGGCTTTTTCGAGGGGTGGAAGTCTCATGGACCAAAAAGACGCGAACAGCGCGGCGAGCGGTAGCCTGTTAAGGGACTACGGCGGAGTTTTCTTGCAACGGCTGAACATCCGGGAACGGGCCGCTGTCCGCCCGCGACAGTTCATAGTTGGCCTGCAATGCCATCCAGAAGCGGGCCGTGCTGACTCCTGCTTTTTCCAAGCGGAGCGCAAGGTTCGGGCTGATTCCCGCATGGCCATGCAGTACCCGCGAGAGCGTGGTACGCGCCACGCCAAGCCTGTGGGCCGCCTCGGTTACTTCCAGGCCCAAAGGGATCAGGACATCCTCGCGGAGCAGTTCGCCGGGGTGCGGGTGATTCTTCAGCATGTTTTCGCCTCGTCAATGATAATCATGGTAATCGACCAACTCCACATCAGCGCCGATAAACCGGAAGGTAACGCGCCAGTTACCGTTAACCCAGATCGACCAGTAATCTTGCCGCTTGCCTTTAAGGGCATGGAGTCTGAAGCCGGGGTGATTCAACTCCTCCGGCGACGAAGCTGCATCGAGCGCAGCCAGAATGCGTTGCAGTTTGACAACATGCGCCGCCTGGACGCCGCGCTTGGTTCCGGTTCGATAAAGCATCTCCAAACCATTATGTCGAAAACTGACGATCATGGCAATAATGTACCTTGTGGCGATACGCGAGACAAGAAAAAAATACGAAAATCAGCTCCGGCCCCGGATAAATACCGGTAGGAGGTCTATACATGCGCGGATCAGTAAAATGGCAGGTACAGGAAATCTACAAGGCCATTGACCGGATCGGGACTTCGCGGCATGCAGCGAAAGAGGCGGCCAGGGCTGGCGGTGCCAAGACTTCGGCCCAGGTGGCGGAAAAGACCGGGATTCACTCGTTCCGCACGAAGGAAGCCTACCTCAAGGTCTGGCGGCAGTGTCTGGAGCATGCCAAGACTGAGTTCAAGGTCCGGGACATTGAAAAGCTAACAGCGGAGCATGTCTCTTCGTTTCTTCGTTCTCGCATTGCCGAGGATGTGAGCCGGCAGACCTATGGTCAGGCGGCCGCTGCCTTAGGCAAGCTGGAGAATGCCTTGAACTCCTACGCCGCCGGCAAAGGCACCGGCCAGGTCTACAGCTTTCGCCCAGCGATGGTGGCCATGCGCGGGGAGGCGGTCGGCCTGGAAAAGATGATTGCCAACCGGGCCTTCGCCGATCCGGAGCGGGTGATTGCCGCGATCCGCAACCCGGATTACCAACTGGCGGCCCGGATCCAGATGGAAGGTGGTTGCCGGGTTAGCGAGGCCACCTTGATCCGGCCAACGCAACTGAAGGGTGATGGCAAGATCGAAATCCAGGGCAAGGGCGGCAAGATGCGAACTATGGAAGTGTCCCGCGACACTTACAGCCGGTTGGTTGAGCGGATGCAGCAGGACGGCGAGTTTCGGGTCAGTCGAGACGCCTACAGGAGCGCACTTGGTCGGGCCAGCGAAGCGGTCGGGGACAAGGGGAGCACTCATAGCCAGCGGCATCGTTGGGTTCAGGATACTTTTCAACGGAAGCTGGACGAGGGCAAGCCGTTTGAGCAGGCTTTGGCCGAGGTAAGCCGCGAAATCGGGCATGAGCGGGCGGAGATTACCCTGCACTACCTGGGGCGGCGGTGATGGCCACGGCTATGAGATGGTGCCGTGGATGGCGCGTATTCGGTGCCCCGCGCTGGGCGAAAATGGTGAGTTACAGAGCATTTTTTATCGAGGTCGCTGTCCTCGTTCGACCGTGGGTGCTGCCCGTCTGCGGCAGTGCATGGCATTGGCAGCCTCCATGCGGCGCGTGGATTCCTTCAGGCTCCTTGTTGCCTGTGACCGTTCATTCAGGTGGTCAGTACCTGTTCCGTTGCGCCTGGCCCATCGCCGAGAGGTTCGCAACCGCGATTAAACGTCGGTGGTGGGTGCGATTGGCCATAAACAAGCGGCGACAATCGCGGGGCCGGCGAGGCCCATCAAGGACAAAACGCCAACGGAATCTTGCAAGTGTTGTCCAGGGTATCCGAACGCGGGATACAGGCGGCCCACAGTTTTGGGTGGATCAGGGGCGTTCACCTACGATGGCCTTATTTTTTCTCCGGCGACCGGGAAAAGCAAGAAAAAAAGTGGGGGTCAGGCCGGGCTGGGTGGAATGCTTCCCCGTTTATTGCGCTTGGGAGCAATAAACGGGGAAGCGCGCTGTGCCTGCGATTGCGGGCGGTGGTTGCCATTCACGAAGAATGCTCTTCGTGAATGGCAAAAATTATGCAGGAGGTGGTGGCTATGCAGTCTCTCGATGCGCTTTCAGGGGTTGTTGCCGCAGAGCGACAGCGGTTGCTTCGGTGGTTCGGTCGGCTACCCGAACCACAGCAGATCGTGGTCGTTCAGCGCCAGACCGATCTGATGCGTCGCCGGCAGCGGGGCGAGGCTGATCAGCATATCTTCGCGCTGGCGATGCTGGTCCGGGCATGCGTACAATTCCGCCAGCATGATATGGCCCTGTGTCGCAGGCGGACGATGGACAAGGAAGCCCTGGCCGATCTCGACAGGTTCCGGCGGGCCGCTCTGGTGCGACGGCGGCCGGGTCGGCCTCCCGGTAAGGTGGCGCAGTTCGTCGCCGCCAATTATGATCTGTTGAACCAGTTACGGCAAGAGGGGCTTTCCTGGCAGGCGATCAGCCTTTATGTGGCTACTCGACATCGTAAGCGAATGTCCCATAACGCCCTGTTCATGAATTTCAGGCGGCGGCAGGCTTTAATGACCGAGGAATAAGAGGTTCTTGGTTTGTTGGAGTTCTTGGTTTATTGGGTTTCTTCGTTTCTTCCATCTCCAAGGAAAATAGCCTGTTTCAAAACCGGCCATTGGTCCCGGGCAGCCGGGAGGCGCGACCGAAAGACCGTAGGCGCGACCGAAACAACACGGGGCGCGACTTTTGCCGCCCTGGTCGGCCCCGGTGGTTCTCAGGCCGCCTTTACTTCCGGCAGCAAGTCAGGGTGGCGATCCAGCATCTTGAGCAACTTGACCAAAGCCAGCGGCGGCTTGGTTTTGCCGTTCTCGTAGCGCGAGAAGGCGTTGACGCCGCCGCCGAAAATTTCGGCGGCCTGACGTTGATCCAGCTTGAGCTTCTTGCGAACCTTGGCGATGTAACCGGGATCGATGAAGGAAGCGTTCACTTGCTGTTGGAACTGTCCGACCAGTTCGCTGTAGCGGTCGCCGTGTTCCTGATTCAGGACAACTTCCCCGCAAGCGGGACAGAAGTCGCCCGTCACCGCCGGAATGGTGACGGTTTCGCCCTTGTAGGTGTAAAGTGTGTTCCGGGTGTCGTGGATCAGGTCGGCCCCTCCGCAGCATGAACATTTCATGATCATAGCTCCTTGAATGAAACGATCAGCACGTCATTAATGACGGTCAGCTTTAAATAAACTTCGTTGCCGTCGGCGATTCTGGCGTGATATACGTCCTGCCAAATACGGTGATCGGCATGGGTAGTCATGCTTTTGTAGAAGTTGGCGGCCGTAAGCGACTTGATTACCTCGCACATTCCGGCCAAATTGTTGATGCCCATGGCGCGGGCACCGACAAAGGCGCTTGCCGTGGCGCCAACCTTGCCCTCCTCGATCAAGGCTTTAACCACCGTCAGCTTATAACGGGGGGGTTCTTTTTTCCATGTAAAATAATAACCTTTTTGGTTTCTTTTGGCAAGTAGGTTAATTGGTGGTTTTTACCCCAGCATGGCGGCCAGATCCTCGGCCTTCAAGTGAGTGTACCGTTTGAGCATGGAAAGGGTCTGGTGGCCGGTGATCGCGGCCACCTGCATGGGATTAAGGCCCTTTTCAAAAAAGCGGCTGGTTGCCTCATGGCGGAGATCGTGGAAGCGCAGCTCCTCGATCCCGGCCCGCCGGCATACCCGGTCGAAGGCTTGGGTGATGCTGTCGGCCCGTTTTAATGCCCATGCCCGACCGTCAATCCGCCGGGGCAGGCCGGCCAGGATCTCCGCCGCCTTGGTCGAGAGCGGCACGGTCCGGGGGACGCCGGTTTTGGTGATCGGGATGTGCCAGGTGCGTTTTTTCAGATTGATGTTTGCCCAGGTCATGGCGATGATCTCCGACCGCCTGGCGGCCGTTTCCAGGGCAATGGCGATGATCAGGCCGATCTCCCGGCTCTTGCAGGCCTGGACGGCTTCCATCAGCCTTTTTTCCTCGCCTGGCTCCAGGCGACGTTCCCGGCCGTTGGGAAGCGACGGCTTGCGGACCTGGGCGGTGACTATTCCGCGCGGCAGATGAATCCCCCAATCCGTCACGCAACACTTCAGGACCCGGTTGAGCAGGCCCAGGTCATGCTTGACGGTCTGCGGAGAGAGGCCGTTTTTTAACTGCCGGTCGCGGTAGGCGGAAACGTGGGAGGCGTCCAGGGCGATCAGGGAAAAATCTCCCAAGGCCGCAATCAGGCGGCCGACCCTGGTTTTTTCGCATTTACCGCCCTGAGACAGGCGGGGAAAAACCTCTTCTTGGTAACGTTCCAAGACTGTCCGGACAGTGGTTTGCTGGGCAGCGGTGGACGGGATGAAGTCGCCCCGATCCATGGCCGCCTCGGTCTGCCGTGCCCAGACTTTGGCGTCCTTCCGATTGTTGAAGGTTTTGGTGATGGTCTTATGCCCCTTCCGGCAGATTTTGACCCGGATTTGATACGGTCCCCGCTTCTCGAAAGTGGCCATGTTGATGACCCTCCTTTTGATATCAATTATCCCAAGATTGTCACCAAATAATAAAAGGTAATTTTTTAAAGTCAAGAAAACAACGAGATATATAAAATAGTTTTAGCCTCCGAAGCCAAAGGTCGTGGGTTCGAATCCCGCTCCGCCCACCATAAAAAGTAAAGGGGAATCAAGTAGATAATCTTGATTCCCCTTTTTATTTGAATATGCTATTGTTGCGCCATGACTTTTCTCTTTCCCGCTTCCCAGGTGGAAACCTGGCTCTGGTTGCCGCCGCTGGTCTCCTTTGTCCTGGCCTATTTCGGGGCCATGGCCGGGGTGACCGGCGCCTTTCTGTTGCTGCCCTTTCAGATGAGCGTGCTCGGCTACACCACGCCCGGGGTTTCCGGCACCAACTTCATTTACAACGTGGTGGCGATTCCGGGGACGGTGTTCCGTTATGCCGGCGAGGGCCGCTTCAACTGGCCCCTGGTGCTGGCGATCACGGTCGGCAATGTGCCGGGGCTGCTCTTCGGTTATCTGCTGCGGATTCATTATCTGTCCGACCCCGGCCTGTTTCGGCCCTTTGCCGGGGTGGTTCTGCTGGGGCTGGCGATGCTGCTGGCCAAGCGGATTTTCGGCCGCCATCCCTCCCGGCCCGCCCCGGCCTTAAAGGCCCGTTTATCGGTGGAAGAGACCGGTTGGTGCGAGGTTTGCTACCGCTTTGACGGCCATCTCTACACCTTTGATCCGCGGGTGGTGATCGTAGTTTCCCTGGTTACCGGGGTAGTGGGCGGGGCTTACGGGATCGGGGGCGGGGCGGTGCTCGCCCCCTTTTGTCTGGGGGTGTTGCGGCTGCCGGCCCACAGCATCGCCGCCGCCTGCCTCACCGGCACCTTTATCAGTTCCCTGGTGGGGGCGGTGATCTATCACCTGGGGGCGTTGACCACCGGTTTTGACAGCCGGCCCGACTACCTGCTGGGGCTGCTCTTCGGCTTGGGCGGCGCGGCCGGCGGCTACCTGGGGGCCAGGACCCAGAAGCATGTCCCGGAAATGCCGATCAAGATCGGTCTTTTTCTGGTGCTTCTTTTTATCGCCGGCCGCTACATTTTTACATCCTGATTTTGGCGTTGGTCTTCTCCGGGTTCTTCTCCAGGTGTTTGTGGCGATTGACGGCGGTCTGGGCGAGGCGGCCCAGCACATGGGGCAGGTCGGAGTTCTCCCAGACCTTGCGGAAGGGGGTCTGGTCGTGCAAATGGTCGCTCACCGTAAAGAGGGTATCGCCTTCCGGGGCCAGGGCGAGATCGCCGTATTCGCAGCTTACCGCC
Organism: Desulfobulbaceae bacterium UBA5628; assembly: GCA_002421565.1. Taxonomy (GTDB): domain Bacteria; phylum Desulfobacterota; class Desulfobulbia; order Desulfobulbales; family Desulfurivibrionaceae; genus UBA5628. The sequence continues at coordinate 7,616 of DIKC01000044.1, forward strand.
TCGCCGAAGACCTGGGTCAGCAGGTTACCCGCCGTCTGGGCAAAGAATTTCTTGGCGTCCTCGGTTGATTCCGCCTTGCTGATCTTGTTGCGGAATTCGGGCAGGATTTCGTTTTCTTGCTTGCTGAAAGAGAGTTGGGTAGTCATCAGGGTTTATTCCTCCTCTTCGGTTTCCTCTTCTTCGTCCTGGTCGTAATAGTCCTCGTCATCGAAATCGCCGTAGCTACCGCTCCATTCGTCGGGCGGATCGATCGGCTCGGCCGCCATGTCCTCCCATTCGCTCAGTTCAATTTCGTCCAGAGTGCCGTCTTCGTATTGAATTTCCATCATCCCGTCATCATCGTCCACCGTCACCACGGTGAAGATTTCGCCGGTGGCCGGCAGCTCGTACCAGTTGCCTTCGATCGGTAGATTGTGGTCATTGCTCATGCTTGCCTCCTGGAAACGGAATCATATTAAAAAAAAAGTCAAGTAATTGCGGATTGTTGCTTGGAGCGTGGCGGCCCGGCGGTCAGCGCCCGGAACCGGGATCACCCAAAATCAGCATACACCCAAACCGCTGCCGGAAAAAAGAAGAAACGGTCAAAAAAGTTTCAACTGGGTGGCGGCCGCTTGCCGGGGACGGGAGCGGGGTTTGATTTGGTGCAGCAGGCGCGGCGGGATTTCCCCGAGAAAGCGGGATGGTTGCCGCCCGGCCGGGGTGCTGCCGGGCAGGGAGCGGCGGCTTGCCCCGCTCAGGAGCAGGATTTCCCTGGCCCTGGTCATGGCCACGTAGAAGAGGCGGCGTTCTTCTTCCAGTTCCGCCTCGGCTTGGGGGGTGCGGGGAATGGCGGGCAGCACCCCCTCCTCCAGGCCGGGGATGAAGACCACCGGGAATTCCAGGCCCTTGGCGGCGTGGATGGTCATCAGCGCCACCCGGCCGGGCCGTTCGTCGTAGATCGTGCTTTTGGCCTGTTCGCTCAGGTGGCGGCTGAAGGCGGCCAGGTCGCGGCCAAAGGCGTGGGCCAGATCCAGGAAGCGTTTGCTTTCCGGCAAATCAAGGGCCAGGCCGAGATCGGGGGCCAGGTTTTGCAGGGCCGGGCCGATGCCGTTTGCCGTGGCCGTCCGGCTGAAATCGTGGATGGTGTTCTTAAGGTAAGCCAGGGCGGCGCGGAGCGGGCGGGAAAGGGTCGGGCCGGCCAGATGGGGTTCGATTTCGGCCAGGGTGTGACTGCCAAGGGGCAGGGCCGTTTCCAGGCGGGCCAGGCTTTGCGCCCCCACCCCCGGGCGGCTGGCCAGTAACTCCAGGAATTCGGCCGTGGGCAGGGCGCCGGTTGCCAGTCTGAGCATTAGGGCCAGCGGCCGCAGGGGCGGCAGCATGAAAAACGGGGTCGATCCCACCAGTTGATAGGGCAGGCCGCGCCGGGCCAGGGCGTGGGCGATCTCTTCGCTCTGGCGGCTGAGACGGCAGAGAATGGCGAAGTCGCCGAAACTCCGGGCAGCCGTCTCTTCGCCGCCCCGGCCGGAATAGTGGGAAAAGCTGCTCACTCCGCCCATCAGTTCCTCAAGGCGCTGCACCAGGAATTCCGCCTCGGCGGCCGGGGTCGGAGCCTGGTAATACTCGATTATTCCAGGGTCATCCCGGTGGGGGCGCAGCTCCACCCCGGCCTGCTGCCGGTTGTGGCCGATCACCGCCCCGGCCGCCGCCAGGATCACCGGGGCGGAACGGTAGTTGTCGCGCAGGGCCAGCACTTTGGTCGCGGGCTGGGCCGCCAGTTCCCGGAAAAAGCGAAGATCGCTGCCGCGAAAGCCGTAAATCGCCTGATCCGGATCGCCGATCGCAAAAAGTTCGGCGCTTTCGGCCAGCAGTTGCACCAACTCAAACTGGCTTTGATTGACATCCTGGAATTCATCCACTAGGAGATGGCGGGTAGCCTGCCGCACTTCCCGGCAAAAGGCTGTCTCCCGGCGGAGACGCGCCACCAGCCGGGGCACGATCAGGTCCATGTCCACCGCTTTTTGGGCCTCCAGGGCGGCAAGATAGGCGGCGATTTCCGGGTCGGCGGCAAGCGGCCGGCCGGATGCCAGGTTTTCGGCATAGCGGCTGATTGCTTCGCTCAACCTGTGCCGTTGGCCCGCGCTCAGTTCAGGATGGAGCAGCTTTAGCAGCCGCTCCCGCTCCTCCGGCCCGACCACCGCCAGTTGCGGCTCTTGCCGGCGCAGCCAGTGGAGGCAGAAGTGATGAAAGGTGCCGATCAGAACCTGCTCGCTCGCCGCCCCTAGCTCCCGCTGCAGGCGTTCCCGGATTTCAGCGGCGGCCCGGTTGGTAAAGGTGATGGCCGCGATCCGCCCGGCCGGGGTCTGGCGCTCGCGGAGCAGGTGGCCAAGGCGGGCCACCAGGGTAAAGGTCTTGCCGGTGCCTGGCCCGGCGATCACCAGCAGTCGGGGTTCCGTGGCCCGGATCGCCGCTTCCTGCTCGCTATTGGCGGTCGCAACCGCGACGCCATCCTTGTCCGGCCGGGACTCGGTGGTTGCCGGTCCGGCTGATCCCGCCGGTTTGTGCATGACCGGCAGGGGCAGGCGCGCCGGTCTGGCGGCATCCACGTTCTTCTTGCGGCCAGCGGCGGCGAACAGTTCGTTCTGGCCGGCAAATTTGGCCGCCTCGCCCTCCGCAAAAACCCGGATCACTCCGAATTCGCCGTCAAAGCCGGGTTTGCGGATTACCCGGTTATCCCGTATCCGGCTTACCGCCTCGGCCAGTACCGGGGAGAAATCGTTGATTTCCTCCCGGCTCGCGTGGAGCAGCAAATTAAATTCCGAGCCGAAGCGGGCGATCACCCGGCTGTAAAGGGCGATCACCCCCTTGCTGGCCGGGCCTTTGCCGATAATCTCGCCCAGCACCTCGGGGAGGGGGATCAGGCTGTGGACCGCCGGGGCGCCGGGGGGAAAGAGCGGGGCCTCCCGGTCGGCCAGTTCCATTACCCGGTGCAACACGCCGATGGTCAGGGGCTTGCCGCAGACCGGGCAGAGGTTGTGGTGGCGGCGCGATTCCTGGGGATCGAGGCAGACCTGGCAGTTGCGGTGGCCGTCGGCGTGATATTTGCCCTCTTCCGGGAAAAATTCGATGGTGGCGGCCAGGCCGCCGCGGTTGGGGTTTTGCAGGGCCTGCTTGAGGCTGAAATAATCGAAACCGGTATCGAACAGGTTGGCCTCCCGGCCCAGCTTGGCCGGGGAATGGCAGTCGGAGTTGGAGAT
>DIKC01000196.1 GCA_002421565.1 Desulfobulbaceae bacterium UBA5628
CTAGCCTGGTGATTTCCTCGCAAAGGCGGGCCTTGGTGACCGGCTTGACCAGATAGGCGTCACAGCCGGAGCGGGCCGCTTCCACCACCTTCCCTTTTTCAGACAGGGCCGTGGTCATAAAAATTTTGGCGCGGGCTTCCGGGGGCAGGCCGTGCCGGGCCTCGAGTTGGCGAATGATGCCGAGGGCCTGCAACCCGTCCATCTCCGGCATCAGTGCTCGCCTTCCTGCAGGGCCAGTTGCGCGGCAGCCACCGCCTCCTTGCCGCTGACCGCCACATCCACCTCGCCCAAGCCGGACAACTGCCGATTCAACAGCTTGCGAGAAACAAAATCGTCATCACTGATCAATATCCGCATTCATCGGTGATCCTCCTTCGTCAGTGGGTGGCTGTCCACCTTAGCACACTGTCCGAATATTGGGGACCACCTCTAACTGGGCTATCTGCCGATGAGCCGGCAGTCGCGCTACAACCTGTTCCAGTTGATCAACAGCTTTTACGAATACCGCGCCCTGATCATCACTACCAACAAGGACTTTACCCACTGGGGCGAGTTTTTTCACAACGATAACGTGGCGGTGCCGATCATCGATCGTATTATCCACCATTCACACATTTTTATGCTGGGAGGTGAAAGCTATCGACTGACACAGAAAACAGGTAATTAGCGGAGGCGGGGTGGGTCAAATTTGTTGGCCAAAGGTGGGTCAAAATAAATGGCCATTGACATGTTCGGCAACTGAGAAACCAGATCCGCAACGAGGCATCGCAAGCCACCAGTAGCAAACCGCCCAGCGCACGACGATGGGGGGACAAGGCCCAAAGAAAAATGAGAAAACTGCATGCAAATCTCTAACCGGACATCACTGCTTGCAACCTACTGTTTGCATTGAGATTTTTCAGGCTAAGTGCAAAGTTAACCGGACACTACTGAAGTCAGATCCACGTCGATGTCCGGCCAATGGAAGTGCCCGGGAGACGGCTCCTCGACATTAAGGATCACCCTTACCGGCTGATCCTTAAACCACGGAAACTCGTCATAGGGCATGAACAGCTCCCGATCGTGAGCCAGCAGCCAGATTCCGTGGCCGGAAATATTGGTGACCTCAACCGCCGAAGTAGTGTTTCCAAGCGCCGACAAGCTCATGGTAGTGACCCTCAATCAGTGACTCGATTTCTTTCAACTGCTGCCGATTGTAACGGTGAATCTTTTCAAGCTGAATCTCCGGCTCCAGCCAGAACTTGTTCGTTAAGCAACTTCTTTATTCATCTATGACCAAATTTTTTTCCATACCGAGGTCGCCTGATTTCAACGCTACCATCCGAATAATAGTTAAAAACAGGCTCGTGACTCGTATTTGCATGAAGTAACCGAAATTGAGGTTCAAATTTTGGATCATACCGAACAAATCCTAAACCTTCCTGCTGCATGATACTAGCGATTAAGCATCCTGTCTCTCTGAAGGGAAAAAGAAAAATCATTGAAAGTTCTTCAGGTATATTTCCATTTGGCAGTGAGTACTCGCATGATTGGTAGTCTAATATCTGTGCAATAGCTCTGCCAGGCTTAGCGATAAGGTTGAACGAAGATTTTATCTCGACCCCGACACATCCAATTTCCCAGCCTTGTTTCAACAACGAATCGGTCGGCTCAAGTATGAAATCAACTATTCCGTAACCAGGGAGTGGTTTATTATCCCAACCGGCAAATAATTGTTTTAGTTTTTTCACATAGCGTGCCTTGCCCTTACACTGCTTGTGTAAATGGAAGAATTCGCTTGGAACGCCACTAATAAATTTTTCGGTAGCCTGTTTCTCAGTCAACATGATTTCTTGCATAACGTGGCCTTCACCGGCGGGGATGAAATGCAACGGATTCCCCGTCCGGGTGCAAGACATTATTCACATTTCTGTATCGATCAATCTGTGTTTTGAGCTCCTCTATGGTATATGGTGGGCTCCTTCTGTGAATCATCGCGTGGCAGTTGGGGCACACTGGGCGCAGGTCAGTAATTGGGTTGACTTCATGGCCCGCGATCACGTCCGAAAGCTGTTGCAAGTGATGCACGTGTATGTACTGTTTCCCCAGCTCTCCATATACCTCCGACATTGTTATTCCGCAGACCCCACATGCATAGCCATGCACCTCGATGCACTTGGCCCGAGCAGCCGGGTTTCGTTCATATGCATTAACAGTGATCCGCTTGCTGGCACCTTCAGCGTATGACGACGCATCTTCGCTTTCCTCCGGTAGCGCCATCGTGCTCGGATTAGCCAAGCCAAGCCGCTCAAGGGCGGTGGCAAGTTCCGGTCGCATGTGCCATCGCCAGTACGCATCTGGCTTGGTGAATGTAGTCAAAACGGCCACGCCCAACTCGGAATCCGGCCGCCACTGGAGAGCCTCGCCCAACTTCTTCCCTAGACGGCCATACGTCCCGTTGGCCGCCGAATGGTGACTGTAGCCCAAGGCGGTGGCCATCTGTCCGGCCGTTACTACACGTTCCGGAAACTGGTAGTGGGTTTCCAGCAGTCCGCTTTTGCAGGTCAGTCACTCCAATACTCTGAAGCGCATCTGCAAATCTTTCTACATCTGGGATTCCCATAATCATTTTTGTCCCTGCAAACCAGTAATTATACAGATCAGGCTATCATGCCAAAATCATGATAGCTGGAAAGTCATTGCAGACCGATTCGTTGCCGGAGCAGAGCCAGGGCCGCCGGCACCGCTGCCGCCACCGGTTCGCTCAGGGTTTCGCTGAAAAGTTCCACTTCGGCGGCTTCGATGCCGATGATTTCGATCTGGTCGGGTAGTTGCAGGCCGAGGTCGCGGCCCAGGGCCAAGGCGGTGGAGAGGTCGCCGTCGTGGGCGCAGAAGAGGTTGCGGGTGGCTTGGGGCGATTCCAGGTTGAACAGGGCGACGCGGCCCGGCGGGCCGGTGCCGCTTACCATGGCATCGACGATGATCGCCCGCTGGTGGCCGACCAGGGCCTCCATCAGCCGCAGGCCCCCGGCCGCAAGTTCGATTACCGTTACCTCCGAATCGGGCGGCAGGGTGGCTTGCAGGCGGGCCGCCACCGCAAGCCCTACCCCGTCATCGCTGAGCAGGGAGTTACCCAGGCCAACCACGATCATGCCGCATCCCGGCGCAGGGTTTGCCGCCCCTTCACTTCTTTTTCTCCAACTTCTTTTTGGCCCGCTCGACCTGTTTGATCCCGCGATCCGGGATCGGCAACGCTTCGGGCATGGTCCCTCCCAAATCCTTGATGGTCTGGCGGACTTTTTGCCCGACCTCGAAATGGGTCTGGTTGGCCTGTTGTTTGCCAAGAATCTGTTCACGCCGGAGCTTTTCTTCCGCCTGAGTGGCGCGAAAAAGGTTGGCCGCCAGCTCGGTGCTCCCCATGTGGTCGAGAATTTTCTGGCTCTTCTTCAGACCTTTGCGGGCATGAATGTCCCTGGCCGTCAGGCCGCCATACAATCCCCGATAGCCATGATCCTGAAAAATGGCGTAGTCGAGGCTGGTTTCTACCCCGGCGTCCCTGGCCGCCGCCGCAAGATATTTATTGTGCTGGGCCAATTCATTGCGGATGGCCAAGCGTTTTTCATCCTCGGTGAGCCGGGCGAATTTTTCATCATCGGCCAGCTCTTGCCGCCGGGTTTGGATGGCGAAATAAGTCTGACCATTGGCGATAACCGGCTTGGATGGATCGGCATTCTGGACAATAAGATAGCAAGCGTAACGAGAGAGCCGGATATCGGGAAGCTCCCGCTTTGCCCCGGAGCCGATTTCGACCATTTCGAGGATATCCTCGAAATGGTCTTCCGTAGCCCGCCCACTGTTGCGGCAAGCCTCGCGGGCCCGTTCAATCACCGGCAAAAAGTGCCGGTATTCGGAGTATTCAAGCACCTTCGCCAATTGGCGGGCCAACCAGAATTCGTTGCCATACTCGTCAAAATGGCGCAGTCCTTCAAATGTGGCGTGGTGTTTCTCGGCGATCTGTTTTTCGGTCATACGATTCCCTTGCGTTTATCATCAGGACAATCAGGGAGTTGCCCAGGCCGACCACGATCATGCCGCATCCCGGCGGAGGGTGCGGAGTGGTGCTCCGGAGGCGGTTCGGATGGTTACCGTCAGGGGCATTTTGCCTACCGCGGCGTGGGTGGCGCAGCTCAGGCAGGGGTCGTAGAGGCGGAAGGCCATTTCGATCCGGTTGAGCATTCCTTCTTCCACCACCTGGCCCGCTTTGATGAAGTGTTGGGCCGCCTGTTTGATCGACATGCTCATGGGGGCGTAATTGTTGGTGGTGCCGACGATCATGTTGACTCGGGTCAGCACCCCGCGCTGGTCGCTTTCGTAGTGGTGGGTGAGCAGGCCCCGGGGGGCCTCGACGCAGCCCACTCCCCGGCCGGTGACGGCTTGGGGCGGATTGCGGACCAGGGGCGAGGTGATTTCGGGATCAGCGAGCAGTTCCGCCATCCGTTCGGCGGCGTAGAGCATTTCGATCAGCCTGGCCCAGTGGGTGGCCAGGCGCAGGTGGACCGGCTGGTAGCGGCCCTCCACCTTGCGGCTGCCCAGGGTTTCAAAAAAGCGTTCAAACTCGGCCTGGGCCTCGGGGGTGGCCATGGCGTCGGCCACGTTGAGCCGGGAGAGGGGTGATGAGGTGTAAACCCCGCTTTCGGGGCCGTCCACCAGGCCGCGCCAGCCCACGGCCTTGAGGTAGGGGAATTTCAGGTAGCTCCAGGGCTCCACCCGTTCGGCGATCTGCTCATGATACTGGTCGGGGTGGTAGCGCAGCAGCTCCCGGCCCTCGGGGCCGACCACCCGGACCTGGCCGTGGTAGAAGTTGGGCCGGTTCCGTTCGTCCACCAGGCCGATGTAGTAGGTTTGGTGCTTGAAGGTCTCGGCGGTGATCAGCTCCAGGTAGCCGGGGTTATCCAGCACCACCTTCTGAAAAATATCCAGGCTGAAACGGGCGAACTCCAGGTTGCGGCGGGCGACTTCCTTAAGCTCGTCCCGCTCGGCCGGGTTGATCGACCGGCTCCAGCCGCCGGGCAGCCCGGCCACCGGGTGGATGCCCCGGCCGCCGAGCAGCTTGATTACCTGATGGTTGCGGGAGCGGCAGGCGATCACCTCCTTGCCGATATCCAGCCCCACCTTGCGGATCACCCCCAGGAGGTTACGTTCACTTGGCGGGGCATCGGGACCGACGATAAAATCCGGGCCGCCCAAGGCATAAAAGTGGGTGGCGTGGTCGGTGATAAAGAAGGCCATGTAGAGCAGCTCCCGCAGCAGCTTGGCGGCCGGGGGCGGCTCTACCGCATAGAGGGCGTCCAGGGCCTTGGTTGCCGCCAGGTGGTGGGCCTCGGGGCAGACCCCGCAGATCCGGTCGGTGATCACCGGCATCTCCTCGGCCTGGCGGCCGACGCAGAACTGCTCGAAGCCGCGCAGTTCCGGAATCTGGAAGTAGGTGTTGGCCACTTCGCCCTGCTCATCGAGGAAGATTTCGATTTTGCCGTGGCCTTCCAGCCGGGTGATGGGGTCGATGCTGATTCTTGTCATCCCTTCACCTTTCCGTGCAGGATTGAGCCGGGGAGGCTGTATTTGTAGAAAGTGCCGGCGTAGTCGGGAATATCGTCGAGGATTTTGGCGATGGTAGCGGCCAGCTCCTCTTCGTTCTTGCCCTCGCCGAGATCCAGCACCGAGCCCAGGGCGCCGATCATTGCCGCCCCCTGGTCTTCGACCCCGGCCGGGGGGCCGTAGCAGCCGGTGCAGGGCATTCCCACCTGGGGGCAGAGAGCGCCGCAGCCCTCGCGGGTGGCGATCCCCATGCAGAGCAGGCCCTGTTCCAGGAGGCAGCTTTCCTTATCCGGGGTGATCTGGTGGTTGCGGTAGAGGTGCTTGATTTTTTTCTCTTCGATCTTGCGCGGGCATTCGTGGCAGACCGCCAGCTTGCCGGCCCCCAGGACATGGTCCGGCGGTGGGGTGGCGCCGGAGAGCAGGGTTTCCACCGCCTGCCAGATTCGGGGCGGCTCCGGCGGGCAGCCGGGGATGAAAAAATCCACCCCCACCACCTGGGCCAGGGTTTGCACCCGCTCGGAAAATTCCGGCAGGTGCAACTCCCCTTCCGGCACCCGGCTGCGGGTTTGGGGGATGATCCCGGCGGGGTTATCGAGGCTGGGGTTGTCGAGATAGACGGTGTTGAAAATAGCGGCGCGGTCGTAGAGATTGGCCAGGCCGGGAATGCAGCCTTCAACGGCGCAGGAGCCGAAGGCGATCAGGGTTTGCGATTTGCGCCGCAGCAGTTCGGCCATCTCCCGGTTTTCGGCGGTACGAATCGCCCCGTTGAAGAGGGTGACGGCAATGGCGCCATCAGCCAGGGCCTCGATATCGGCCTTTTTGGTGTCGAGCAGGCAGGGGCAGAAGAAGAGCTCGAAGGCGGCGTCGATCTCCAGAATCCTTTCGTGGAGGTTGACCACCGCAATCTCGCAGCCGCCGCAGGCCGCCGCCCAATAAATCGCCAATTTCGGTTTTGCCGTCATTGCTCGCCCCTCCAGGCCGCCACTTGGTTGCGGCCGCCGTGCTTGCCCTCGTAAAGGGCCTCGTCCGCCGCCTTCCACAACGCAACCGGCCCGTCGCAATCGGCCAGGGAAGCAATCCCGCAACTGAAGGTGGAGTTGAACGTGGTCTCGCCGACGCGAAATTCAACGGCCGCGTAGCTCTCCCTGATCTCATTCATGATCCTGATCGCGGTCGCCGGATCGCAGCCGGTCAGGATGGCCCCGAACTCCTCGCCGCCGAAACGGCAGACAATATCGGTGTTCCGCAGCCGCTGTTGCAGCAGGCGAGCCAGGGTGATCAACACCTGATCGCCGACCGCGTGGCCGTAGGTATCGTTGACCTGTTTGAACAAATCGACATCGATGATGGCCAGGCAGAGCTGGCTGCCGTTGCGGCGGGCGGTGCCGGCGGCCAGTTTGAGATGCTCCTTGCCGGCGGTATGGTTGTAAAGCCCGGTCATGGCGTCGTGGACCATCCGGGCGCGGACGCTTTTCATCCGCTCGGCCCGCACCGCCACCGAACTGATCAGGTGCCAGGGCTTGATCGGCTTGGTGAGAAACTCGTCTCCCCCCATGCAGATGGCGTGCAGTTGCTTGTCGGAGTCGATCTCGGTGGAAAGATAGACAATGGGAATCCCGAAAGAGGTGGAGGACTGGCGAATCACCTTGGCCAGCTCCATGCCGTTGCAGCCCGGCATGTACATGTCCATCAGGATCAGGTCCGGCTTGAACTCGGCCAGAGCGGCCAGACTGGCCAGGGGATCGGTCACCACCCTGGTCCGCATTCCCGCGTCTTCGAGAATTTCGGCATGATAGGCCGCCAGTTGGGGATCGTCGTCGATAATCATGATCTGGTAGGGTTCGGGCTTTTCCACCTGGGTCAGGACCGTGAGCACGGCGCATAGCTCGGTCATATCCACCGGCTTGACGAAATAGCCCTTGGCCCCGGCCCGGACCGCCGCCAGCCGGGCGGTAATATCGTCGCGGCCGGAAATAAAGACGGTCGGCACCCGCGGCCCTTCTGCCTGCAGTTCCAGCATCAGGTCGGTCCCCCCCAGGGGCCGATCGGGGAAGACAATATCCATGATCACCGCATCGGGCTGCTCGGTCAAAGAGGCCAGGCGCATCTCTTCCAACTCCACGAAAACCGAGACGTCAAAACCAAAGCATTGCAACTGGGTGGCCAGATTACGGGCGAGATGTTCGTCATCCTCGCAGATATAAACCAGCTTCCGCTCCCGTTCCACCTTGTCCCGGCGCAGCGGCGGCACCTTTTCCCGGTCGGGGAAGCTGGTCTGCTCCGCCAGGGCCAGTTGCTCCACTTCCCGTTGCAAACGCACCAACTGTTCCTGGATCAACCGCTGCCAATCCTGATCGCGGGCGATTTCGCCCTCCATCGCCTTACGGGCCGCCAGTTCGGCCTCGGCGGCAATCGCGCCCAAAACCGTGAGGCCGAAAGAGGCGCTGCCGCCCCGCAGGGTGTGGAGCAGGCGGTGCAGCTTCTCCAGGCCGTCCGGGCCGCCTTGGTCAGCGATCAGGGCGGCGTAGGAATCACGGATCGCCGCCAGTTGGGCCGGGAGTTGCTCGATAAAAGCCAGCCGGATTTTACGCAGCTTTTCGTTGAGAGAACCGCTTTTTTTGTCGTCTTGCATCCCGCTATCCCCTCTCCCCGAAACGGAAATAAAAATCCGCCAAGCAGCTAAGCCAAAAGTTTTTCCACCAGTTCCGGCAAGGTTGCCGCCAACTCTTCATCCTTGGTGATAACCGCGTCAAGTTCGGGATGGGCCAGGCCCAGCGGCCCGGCATCGTCGCCGGTCAGGAGCACAAAGGGTCGCTGGTAGCCCTGCCGGCGCAAAGCCTGAAAAAGCTCCAGGCCATCCATGCCCGGCATGTTCATGTCCGAAACCACCAGCCGGAGATCGGCGGCGGCCGCCTGCTTGGCTAAGGCCTCGGGGCCGCTTTCGGCGGTAAGCACCGTCAAGCCGGCATCCTCGAGAATCATGCCGGTCATCCCCAAGGTAAAGGGATCGTCATCCACCAATAATATTTCAGCCATGATTATTCTCCCTTTGCTGCTCCACCCGCTTATCCCAGCAGGCTGCGGACCGTGTCCAGCAGATTGGATTGATCGAAGGAACCCTTGACGATATAAGCGTCGGCGCCGACCGCAATCCCCCGCCGTTTGTCCTCGTCCTTTTCCCGCGAAGTGACGATGACGATCGGGATTTCCCGATAACGCTCGTCGCCCCGCAGCCGCTCGGTGAGAGAAAACCCGTCCAGCCGCGGCATTTCTACATCGGTGACCACCAGATCGTACTGAACGGCGGCAACTTTTTCCAGGGCATCCTCGCCGTCTTCGGCAGTGGCAACCTCGTAGCCATAGGCTTCCAGGATGCTTTTTTCCAGTTCCCGGGTATTGAACGAGTCATCGACCACCAGCACGGAATAACGCTTCACTTCCGTTGCCTGGGCCGGACGGGGAGCGGCGGTGCGTCCGCCTCCGGCCCGAGCCCGGCGGATCAACTCCGGCCCATGCAGCACCGTGATGATCCGATCCCGCGCCCCCAGGGTCAGCCCGGCCAGCAGCCGCAAGCCCCGCATATGAACGGGCAACGGCTTGACCACCATTTCCTCTCGCCCGATAACCTCGTCCACGATCAATCCCAGCTTTTCCTGGCCGTCCCGCACGATGATCAAGGTCACGGAATTTGCCGCCTCCGGTTGCCCGGCCCGGACAACCGCGACCAGTTCCGCCAACTCGATCACCGGAATCAACTGATTACGCAAACGAATCGCCGAGGTGGTGACTATTTTGATGATTTCCGTTGGCGGCACGGAGATTATTTCCACCAAAGAGGTGGCCGGCAGGGCCAGCACCTGCTCTCCGACCCGCACCAAAAACAGCGAGAAAACCGCAAGATTGAGGGGCAAGCGGAGGGTGATCGTGGTCCCCCGCCCTTCCCGGCTTTTGATGGCCACCGAACCGCGCAGTTCATCGACAATATTCTTGCGCACCACATCCATTCCCACCCCGCGGCCGGAAAGGTCGGTAATGATCGGGCTGGTGCTGAAACCGGGCAGGAAGATCAGGTTGGTTATTTCCGCTTCGCTCATCCCCGCCATGATCTCCGGGTCCACCAGCTTTTTGGCCAAGGCTTTCTCTTTGACCTTGTCAAGCGGAATCCCCCGGCCATCGTCCTCAAGCGTAATGCAGACCCCGGCGCTGTCATACTCGGCCAGGAGGCGAACCGTACCCTTGGCCGGTTTTGCGACGGCCTCGCGCTCGGCCGGGCTTTCCATGCCATGATCCAAGGCGTTACGGATCATGTGCATCAAGGAATCCCCGATCCGTTCGATAATTTTCCGGTCCAATTCGGTATCGCCGCCCTCGACCACGAAATCGACCTCCCGGCCGCGCTCCCGGGCCAGATCCCTGACCGTCCGCCGCAGGGGATCGAAAATCGTGGTCAGGGGCTGCATCCGCAGCTTGAGAGCGGAATTCTGCAAGGCAACAATAAGCTGCTCTTCAAGATGAAAATCATCATCCATCGCGGCCAGGCCATGCCGCCATTCCCGCCGCCAGCCGCGCCCGCCGTCCCCCGGTTCCGCTTCGCTCGCGGGTAAGCGCCGCTCAAGTTCACGCAAATGGACCAAGTGATCCTTGAGCTTGCCGTGTTCGGAGACAATCTCCCCCATCAACCCGACCAACTCGTCGAGTTTGTCGGAATTGACCCGCAAATAATCGGACATTTTGGCCTTAACCGGCGTTTCTTGGGCCGGAGCCGGGGCCGGAACTGGGGCCGGGGCTGGGGCCGGGGGCTGGGGCACTTCGGGGACGGATTTTAAATC
>DIKC01000192.1:0-4097 GCA_002421565.1 Desulfobulbaceae bacterium UBA5628
CCCGATCCGAATCGCCCAAGACCTGCCCCTTCCCGCCGACGACATTTCCTTCAGCCGGGAGGCCCGCCGCCTCCAGCAGTGCTTCACCAAGGAAAGCAAGCCCGCCCAGCCGGAAATCCGTCATGATGTCAAAAAACCGGCCCCCCGCACCAAGGAAACGGAGCAAGCCAAAAACGGCCGCCCCAATCCCGAGGATGTGGTCAATTGGCGCAATCAAATTCTCGAACAACTGGTGGTCGAGCCCCTGACCCTCCGTTCCGGCCAAGGCCCCACCATCATCGCCCTGGTCGGCCCCACCGGGGTCGGCAAGACCACCACCGCCGCCAAGATCGCGGCCTGGTTCAGCCTCCACCACAATTACAAGGTGGCGATGCTCTCCATGGATTGCTACCGGATCGGGGCCACCGATCAGCTTCGGACCTACGCCCGGATCATGCACCTGCCCTGCGAAGTCGCCCTGCGGGAACAGGATCTGGAATGGGCCCTTAAAAAACACCGGCAAAAAGACCTGATCATCATCGACACCGCCGGCAAGAGCCCCTTTGATCCCGACCACATCCGGGAGTTACGGCAATGGTTTGACCCCCATCCGACCATTATTCCCTACCTGGTGCTGAGCGCCACCGCCAAGAAGGAAGACCTCCATCAGATCATGGAAACCTACCGCCCCCTGGCGGTGCCGGGGGTAATTCTCACCAAGCTGGACGAAACCCGCGCCTATGCCACCCTCTGTCAGCAGATGGCCCGCGCCGCCATGCCCATCTCCTGCCTCTGCACCGGCCAGAAAGTGCCGGAGGACTTTCTCCCCGCCTCCAAGGAGTTTCTCAAGACCTTGTTCGGAGAGGGCTGGGATTCGGCCATGAACCACCAAAGCGTCGCCTGCCGCCAACAAGGCTGGATGCAATAAAGGAAAGCAACGATGAGCCAAGCACAGACCCTGGAAAAAATCATGCGCCGCGCCCCCAATTCCGGCAAAGCCGGTAGCACCGGCCGCCGCGCCACCCCGCCGCGGGTAATCTCGGTGACCAGCGGCAAGGGCGGGGTGGGCAAGAGCAATATCGTCACCAACCTGGCCCTTTCCCTGGCCCGCCGGAATTTGAAGGTGCTGATTCTGGACGCCGACCTCAACCTGGCCAACGTCGATATTCTCCTCGGCCTTACCCCCAAGTTCAACCTCCACCACGTCTTCACCGGTGAAAAGGAGCTGCGGGAGGTGCTGATCGAAGGGCCGGGCGGAATCCAGATTCTCCCCGCCAGTTCCGGGATCATGGAACTGGCCGACCTCACCGAAAGCCAGCGCCTCTATTTTCTCACCGAAATGGAATCCCTGGAAAACGAGGTGGATGTGCTCCTGATCGACACCGCCGCCGGGATCAACAACAACGTGCTCTATTTCAACATCGCGGCCCAGGAACGGATCGTGGTGCTCACTCCGGAGCCGACCTCGCTGACCGACGCCTACGCCCTGATCAAGGTGCTGGTCAACCGCCATGACCTTAAAAGGTTCCGCTTCCTGATCAACCAGGCCCGATCGGAAAAGGAGGCGTTGGCGGTGTTCAAGAAGCTGAGCATGGTCACCGATCGCTTCCTGGGCAGCCTTTCCCTCGATTATCTGGGCTACATTCCCTACGACAGCAAGTTGCCCCAGGCAGTGCGCCAGCAGCGGCTGGTCAGCGACATTTTCCCGGAGGCCCCCTCCAGCCGGGTGTTTGCCAAATTGGCCGCCAACCTGGCCGGGGAAAAACCGCTCAGCAAGGATGACGGCAACATTAAGTTTTTCTGGCAAGGTCTTTTTACGGTATAATCATGGCCATAAGCCAAGCAACCCCATCCGGTAACCGTCCGATGAGCAAATCAGCGTCCCGCTTCAAGGATTACACCAACGCCTACTTCAGCCAGGCCGAGCAGCTCGACCCGGCCCGGCGCGATGAGTTGATCCTTACCTACACCCCGCTGATCAAATACATCGCCAACCGGCTCGCTTCCCGCCTGCCGCCCCAGGTGGCGGTGGACGACCTGATCAGTTGCGGGATCATCGGCCTGATCGACGCGATCAACAAGTTCGACCCGGCCAAGAACGTCCAGTTCAAAACCTACGCCGAATTCCGGATCAAGGGAGCGATGCTGGACGAACTGCGCGCCCTCGACTGGGTACCCCGCTCGGTGCGCCGCAAAATCACCGAACTGGAAAGAACCTACGCCGAGCTGGAAGGCAAACTAGGCCGGCCCGCCACCGACGAGGAAACCGCCGTTGCCCTGGGCATCAGCCTGAAAGATTTTCACCGGTTGCTGGATGAAACCAAATCGGTCACCTTCCTCGACATCGATTTTCTCCGCCAGAAGGCGCCGGAGGAACACGACGAAGATCTGGCCGAGGTCTTCAGCCGGGACGACCGCGATCCCTTCACCGCCCTTAATCTGAGCCAGACCAAGGACGTGGTGGCCAGGGCGATCTCGGAACTGCCGGAAAAGGAAAAGCTGACCGTGGCCCTCTATTACCAGGAAGAACTGACCATGAAGGAAATCGGCGAGGTGCTGGGGTACACCGAATCCAGGATCTCGCAGATGCACAGCAAGGCGATGCTTCGCCTGCGAACCAAACTGAAAAAAAGCCTGGACGCCTGAGCCGCTCCGTTCCCACATTTTTACTTGTGGTTTGCCGGGCTTCTCAATATATTGTCAAAAATCCGTAATCATCCAAGGAAGGCAAGGGAGGAAATATGGCTGCCAATCCCAATATGAAAATTCTGATTGTGGACGACTTCGCCACCATGCGGCGGATCGTCAAGAACATCCTGACCCAGCTCGGCTTCAAGAACATCATCGAGGCCGATGACGGCACCACCGCCCTTGAACGGCTGAAGTCGGAGAAAGTAGACCTGATCGTCTCCGACTGGAACATGCCGAAAATGACCGGCCTCGATCTGCTCAAGGCGGTGCGATCCGATCCCAACATGGCCGACACTCCCTTCATCATGGTAACCGCCGAGGCCCAGCAGGACAACATCATCCTGGCGGTCAAGGCCAAGGTGAGCCAGTACATCGTCAAACCCTTCACCGCCGACACCCTGGGCGAAAAACTCCAAAAAATCTTCGGCGCCTGATAGACCCGTATGGCTGAGGAAAAGCGTCCCGATTCCGGCGATACTTCTCCTCCCCCTTCACTCGGGCAATTCGATACGGACTGGGGGGCGGACTGGGAGTCCGCCTTCCAATCCGAGGAAGCCGAGGCCCCGGCGGAAGTCTCGGCCGATTTCTTTGCCGGCCCCGAAACCGCCACCACCTCCCAGGACACCCAGAGCGCCCCCCCCGACTCCGGAAGCGAATCCCTGGAGCAGGTACTGGATGGGATTCCCGGCCAGGCCGCCAAAAAAGACCCGGGCCGCCGGATCATCCCCTGGGCCTCGGAAGCAGCCGCCGCGCTGCTCGCTTTTGTTCGCGCCCTGCCCCTGATTTTCCGGCGAGACGATACCTCCCCGCTCCGCAAATCATGGCAACGCTTCATGGCCCTTTCCCCCGGCCGCCAATTGCTGGTGGCCGGGGCGGTTTTGCTGATCGTGGCCGGGGCGGCCTTTGTTCTCCGGCCCGGCGCCGAACCGGAACCAGCCATCATCGAGGCCCAGAGCGACCCGCAATTCTTGCTGCCCCCTGATCCCCAAGCCCTATCCCCGGAGGAGTTGCTGCCGGAAGCCACCCCCGCCCCGCCCCCGACTATTCCGCCCGCCCCGGAAATCGTGCGGCGTAAATGGCCCTTCCCCGGCTTTCTCATTCCGGTAAGCGGCAAGGACGGGGCCGAGGTGGCCCTGGTCCAAGTC
The DNA here is from genome assembly GCA_002421565.1 of Desulfobulbaceae bacterium UBA5628. GTDB lineage: Bacteria > Desulfobacterota > Desulfobulbia > Desulfobulbales > Desulfurivibrionaceae > UBA5628. The sequence goes on from DIKC01000192.1 coordinate 3,816, forward strand.
GATCTCACCCTCCTCACCCAATTGCCGGAAGGCCAGGAACTGCCGCTGGACCAGGAATCCCTGATCCGCGATCAGCTCTACCGCTTTTATCTGACCCAAACCCCGGATAAACTCCGCCGCTACTCCCTGGCCCGGGGCGAGATGCTCCGCGATCTTCGGGAATGGCTCAACCAGCAATTGCCCGACCTGGCGGTGGAAAGCATCTCCTTTGACCGTTATGCCATCAACTGACCTACAACCATAGAGAGGAAACGGAGATGAAAAAAATCGAGGCGATCATCA
>DIKC01000192.1:4102-8096 GCA_002421565.1 Desulfobulbaceae bacterium UBA5628
GTCAAAGAGGCCTTGAACGAGATCGGCATCAAGGGAATGACCGTTTCCGAGGTCAAGGGTTACGGCCGCCAGAAGGGCCACACCGAGATTTACCGGGGCACCGAATACGTGGTGGACTTCATCCCCAAGCTGAAGCTGGAAATCATCGTCGAAAGCAGCCAGGTCGAAGAAATTATCGACCGCATCCGGGGAGCGGCCAACAGCGGCCAGATCGGCGACGGCAAGATCTTCGTGCTGCCGGTTGAGCAGGTGGTCCGGGTTCGCACCGGCGAAACCGGCATCGCCGCCATCTGATCATGACGGCTTCCGCCTGGGACATCAAGGACGTTGGCGCCCGTTTTTCCGCCTGGCTCTGGCAAGGGCCGGCCAACCGCCAATCCCGGCATCTCGCCCGCCTGCGCGCCCTGATCCGGACCATCCTCATCTTTTTCCGGGAGTTCGATCAGGATCGCATTCCGTTACGGGCCAGCGCCCTCACCTTCACCATCATCCTCTCGCTGGTACCGTTCCTGGCCTTGGGTACCGCGGTTTTGAAGGGGCTGGGGGCCGGCGATCAAATGCGCCAGGCCACCCACCGGATGATCGAGCAAATGGAATCATCGGCCGCCATCCTGGACAGCTACCATTTTGACCGGGGCGAACCGTCACCCACCACGCCAGCCCCGGCAGTCATCGGAGAGGTCGGCGGCAGCGCCCATCTGCGGCGGGCCGTGGACCAGATATTTGACTATGTGGAACGGACCGACTTCGCCACCCTCGGCACCTTTGGCATTGTCGGGCTTCTGATCGCGGTGGTAAGCGTCCTCGGCAGCATCGAAAAATCGATGAACGCCATCTGGCATGCCGCCGGCAGCCGCCCCCTAGGCCGCCGCTTCATGGATTACCTGGCCCTGATCATCCTCCTGCCGCTGGCGGTCAACCTCACTCTGGCCACCGAGGCCACCCTCCAAAGCGAAACCCTGCTCACCCGGCTGCAAACCGTCATTCCCCTGGGCGGCCTCGGAGAACTGTTGTTAAGCCTGATGCCGCTGGCCCTGCTGGTGGGCACCTTCACCATTCTCTACCGCTTTCTCCCCAACACCAAAGTCAAACTGGCTCCGGCCCTGATCGGCGGCATCTTCGGCGGGGTGCTCTGGCTCTTCACCCAGGCCATTTACCTCAAACTCCAGATCGGGGTGGCCCGCTACAACGCGATTTACGGCTCGTTTGCCACCCTCCCCCTCTTCCTGATCTGGCTGCAACTGGGCTGGATCATCTTCCTCTCCGGGGCGGAAATGGCCTTTGCGGTTCAGTTCCAGCACAGCTACCGGCTAGACGATCAGCGGCAGCGTTCCCCGATCACCCGCCTGGGCCTGGCCTTTGGCCTGCTCGATATTGTCCACCGCGATTTCAAGGCCCGACGGCTGACCGAATTGAGCGCCTTATCCGAAGAATTAGGTGAACCGGAAAGCGTGGTGGAACCGGTGGCCCGCCTCCTGATCGAGGCCGGCATCCTGCGGCCGGCGGCGGAGATCGAGAACTGCTATCTCCTCGGCACCGCTCTGGACAAGCTCAATCCGGCGGAAGTGGTGGACTTGGTGCTGGGCACCGAGGTACCGCCGGTGCGCGGCAGTTCCCTGGCCATCGAGGCGATGGAGGCGGCCCGCCAGGCGGTGCACAACAAAAATCTCGCCACCATGCATTAGGCCGAGGCCATGCTGATCGTCAACAAAAGAATCATGATTCCGGAGGGGGAAATCGAGCTGCGCTACATCCACGCCCAAGGAGCGGGCGGGCAGCATGTCAACAAGGTGGCGACCACCGCCCATCTCCGCTTTAACTTCCTGGCCTCCCCTTCCCTGGCCGAGGAGGACAAGCAGCGGTTGCAGGCGATGAGCGACCGGCGGATCAGCAAGGACGGGGTGATCGTGATCAAGGCGGGCCGCTTCCGCAGCCAGGAGAAGAATAGGGCCGACGCCCTGATGCGACTGGCCGACCTGATCCGGGCCGCCACCGCGATCCGGAAAAAACGGCGGCCCACCGCCCCCAGCAAAAGCTCCCAGGTCAAACGGTTGGAGCACAAAAGCAAGGCGGCCCGCACCAAAAACCTGCGCCGGCCGGTCCGCAACAACGATTAAACTTCTATTGTTTCAGTGCTTCCGCAAATGCTGCCCGGATAAATCCTTTAAATCCATTGACTCGGCGTAAGATATAACTTACAGTATTGGCAATGCATACAGGATCATACCGAATAGCGCATTATACCGACGAAAACGGGAACAAGCCATTCCGGGAATGGCTACAGGCATTGCGTGACCAAATAGTAGCAGTTCGCGTCCGTGCCCGCCTAACGCGGGTGAGGGCCGGCAACTTTGGCGCAGTCCGCAATGTCGGCGTTGGAAAATCCATCAGGAGCAAAAAATATGAAGCGTATGACCGACTATGAATCCGATCTTCATGAATGGCTGAAATCCCCGGATAATGCAGCTGCATATCTGAACGCAGTTCTGGAGGAGGGGGATAAGTCAGCCATGCTGCTGGCATTACGGGAAGTAGCCCAGGCTAACGGTGGCATGGCGGCAATCGCCGAGAAATCGCACGTAAAACGCGAGAGCCTCTACCAGATGCTTTCCAAACGAGGTAATCCGGAGCTCACCAGCCTATTTAACGTTCTTCATGGTATGGGATTGACCATTACCATACAACCGATGCAAGAGGTTGAGGCATAACTACCCTTCGACGCGCTTCAACTATCTGAATTCGTCAAAAAAGAGCAAAGCGGTCCGCAACAACGATTAAACTTCTATTTCATCCATCGGGAGTATTTGCCGCCCGTGTCGAACGGTAAGAATGGAAATATCGGAGGGAGCCGCACGATAAATAATGCGGTAGTTGCCAAAGATAACCTCCCGAATCTCCTCCCGATTTACTTCCGGCACCCGATGCCCTCCGGCTGGGATCGATTGCAGTAGTTCCACTTTGGCAAAGATGCTCTCAACCCATTGTCGTGAAGCTGTCGGGTTGTCTTGGGCAATGTACCGAGCTATTTCCGCCACCCTCTCTATTGCCAGCGGCGACCAGATAATTTTCATCCGGCTATGCCCTGCAGGATCATTTTCCGGGCGTCATCATGGGCTATGCCGGCGCCATTTTCAAGCTGAGAAACCGCAGCTTGAATATCTTGCAAAAGTTCAATTTTGTCCTGCATGGCTTCGTACTCGCCGACATCAAGCAAAACAGCAGCCCCCCTGCCATGCTGGGTGATAACCAAAGGTCTTTTAGTATCGTGTACCTGTTTTAAAAATGAAGCAATGCCGGTTCTAAACTCTGACATGGAACGAACGTCTTGGTCAATTTTCAACCTTTGCATCATGCACCCCCGTTATATTTAAGTACAATACAACGTACACTATTCGGGGCAAAAAGCAAAGGGGAGGCGCTTGACCGGACCGGGAGACGGCTACCCTTGGAGGTCGCGGCGCTTCTGCTCGTATTCCTCCCGGTCAATCTCGCCCCGGGCATAGCGTTCCCGCAGAATTTCAAGCGGCGTTTGCCGCGGCGCCTCGCGGTGGCCGGAGCCACCCAACCCCAGCCAGCGCATCATGGCGACAACGCCCAGAATGACCAGCACCAAAATAAGGGCCATGAAAATCCAGCCCACCCCCATCCCCCAGTATCCGTTGCCCCACATCATCGCGACCTCCATTCCAGTGCTTCCGTAAATGCTGCCCGGATCAGCTCTTTGGGTGGCATCGACGATGCCCCGTACCGTCTTCACGTTACCCCGAACTGCTCAATATCTCTTGCCCCGGGGTCGATATCCAGGCCGTCGATTTGCACGGTCGGGCTGCCGATATGCCGATGCTCCTCGGCTTCGGCGGCAGTTCCGACGACCACATGGGTAAGCTCAATGGGTATTCCCATTTCCCTGGCGGTTGCTTTTACCAACTCAATGGCAGGAGAAGTAGCACCACATTTTTCCAAAGATACTATGACTCGTCCGCAGAATTTGTGG
>DIKC01000122.1:0-18936 GCA_002421565.1 Desulfobulbaceae bacterium UBA5628
CAATCCCCACGGGGCCGGATTCAGCGGCAGCCGGGCGGAAAGACTCCGCCAGGCCTCAGGCAATGCCACCTGTATCCGATGCCATTGACCCCTTGCATTGATGCCATCATCCTGGTATAAATCGACAACTTTATGAACCGTAATTCATTGACAAATACGAATAAGTTCCTGGTTCTGATCGGGCTGGGCGTACTGCTGGCCTTAACCGGATGCGGCGGCGGCGACGCCGATCCCGCCGCCGCGGAGATCACCGCCCCGGTCTTCGGCGGCGATGAGACAGGCGCCAGCTATCTTGGCGCCGACCGTTGCCTCAACTGTCATCAGCAATATACCCCTGAACCGGTGAGCAAATACCTGGCCTCCCGCCATGTCCAGCCCGGAACGGTTGACGCCGGCGCCGACCCCGCCTGCCTTAGCTGTCACGATCCTTTGGGCGACGGCCCGATGATCGCCCCCTGGTTGAGCGGCGTTGACCTGCCCCCGGCCGGCCTGGCCGCGGTCGGTTGCGAGAATTGCCACGGGGCCGGCCCCCAGCACCTGACCATGATCCCCGCCCACCCCAACAGCGAACCTGATTTCAATGCCTGCGGCCAGTGCCACACCGCCCTGCCGAGCGGACCGGCCGGCCACATCGGAAAATTGACCGAGGATATTTTGGCTAAATATCAGGCCAGCGCCCACGGCAGCTCCTTGTTGGCCGGCATTACCCTTCCGTTATGCGCCCGCTGTCACAGCGACCAGGGTTTCCGCGCTTACGGCCCCCAGACCGTCGGCATGGAAGGGGCCGAGCTGGAAAATGCCCTGAACGGCGCCGCCACAGTGGCCAATCCCGCCCATATCCAGTGCCGAACCTGTCATGATGGCCACAACGGCGAACTGCGGGCGCAGGCCGCGCCGGGCTTCTCCCGCCAGTTCAACCTCTGCGCCGCCTGTCATCAGGTCTTTCTCACCACGACCTTCAGCCCCACCGACGGCGTTTACAGCTATCTTCTGGATACCGACAAAACCCCGTTTCATGGCTCCCTTGACGATTCCGGCCGGCCGCTCTTCGACGGCCGAGTTATCTGGGACACCCATTTCCCCACCGAGGACGGGAGAATCATCGGCTACCGCGTCAACCCGGCCGCCGCCAATGCCTGCACCCTGTGCCACGATCCCCATGCCGCCATAAACTGGTGACCAGCATGAAAGAAATAAAAAATATATGATTAACGATTTGCGGCTTGCAATGCCGGACGGAGCAGGGTAATACTTTTACTTACGTACGTTATAAGCTTTAAATTTTATAAAAAGGCGGTTGGACAACGGGTTCCGCTTGTGCGGTATCCGTTGTCATTGTGGCAAATCAGGGTGGACGGAAGAGGAAAGTCCGTCCGCAAGGCCAAACATGTTAGGGAGGAGGTTTGCAGATGATGAAGAGGAAAAGGAGTATGAGCAGATTGTTTGCCTTAGGCTTGCTGGGCTGTTCTCTGGCCCTGTCAGGTTGTTCCGCGGACGACGGGGCACAGGGACCGGCCGCCGACACCAGTGAACTGGAGCGGCTGCTGGCGGAAACCGAGGCGGCCCGCGACACGGCGGTAGCGGCCAGCGACGCCAGCGCCCTGGAAAGTTGCACCGTCTGTCATGATTCGGGAGCGGCTTATGACCCCGCGACGAGCGGCCATGCCATCGAGCAGCGGGGAGCCACGACCAGCGTAACCGGCGTAACCTTCAACGGAGACGAGACCGTAACCATTACTGCCAACGTCAAGTTAGACGGGGCCAATTATGACGGCTTCAATACCGTTACGGCGGCCGCCAGCTACACCTTGGGAACCACCGTCGGCAGCGCCCAACTCACCGCCCTCACCATGAATACCTATGGCTCCAACCCCACCGGAACACTGGTGGCAAATCCCGCCACCGTGGTTTCGACCGGCAGCGGCAACTACACCATTACCCTAGAAAAGCCCGACGTCTGGCCGGCTTCAATGTGGGGAACCGGTAATGAGACCACTTACATGGTTCGCATCAATGACGGGGTTAACACCTACCCCGAGGCCAACATCGTGGCCCATCGGACCACCGACGGCCAGCATGTCCGCAATCTGGTCGGCAATGACGGCTGCGTTAATTGCCACGGCACCAACATCTTCAAAGAACAGCACCCCAGCCGGGTGTACCACAACAGCGCCTACGGTTCCCAGTCCTGCGTGACCTGCCACACCCATAACGCCCGCAACAACCTGATGGCCTATGTGCACGGGATCCACAATTCCCACAACATGCCGGAGCGGGTGATTTCGGATACGTTTACCAAGCCCGCTGGCGTTTACTCCCGCAGCAGCACCATACCGGGTACCAGCACCACCAGTTTGTATGAAGTCACCTATCCCACCTACATGAACAACTGCAGCGTCTGCCATGATTCCACCGAGCGGCTGGCCGCGGTCAATGCCGCCCCGGTCTCATGGGAACTCTGCATGTCCTGCCATGACAATTGGGACGGGTTCAGCGATCATCCGAGCGATACCTTCACCAGCATCCACAACGACCAGAGCATGACGGTCGGCGCGGACTGCTCCGGCTGCCATGCCAGCTTCAAGCCGACTGTGGCTGCTATGCACAACGGTCTGCGCACCGAACGGAGCGGCCTGATCTGGAACGGCCAGGATATGTCGGTGGAGGAAGGCGCCAAGGTGGATATGCAGATCACCGGCGTCAGCTACAGCGGCAACGACCTGAAAGTGACCTGGACCGCCAGCTACAACGGCACCCCGGTAAACCCCTGTAACACCACGGTCGCGGCCAACGCCCCGATCTTCCATGCCGGCGGCGCGGCTAATAGTGCCACCGGGCAGTCCTCCAGCAACCTCAGCTTCCTCCGGGCCTACGGCCAAGGAGATGACTGGGTCAATGCCGGTCTTAACACCAATCCCGGCCAGGCGCCTTCGACCAACCTGAGCACCAGCAACACCACCTGCTCAAGCAACGTCGCCACCACCACCATGACCCTGACCGCCGAAGAGCTGGCCACCACCGCCACCAGGGGGCGTGTCGCCCTCCAGGGCAAGGCCCAGGTCAAGCTTGGCTTCGACTTCGACGCCACCACCGCCGGCACCCAGGACGTGATCCAGGTTCGCTCCAAGACTCCGACCTATGATTACGTGATCGGCACCGGAGCGGCGGCCTCGGCCCGGCGGGAAATCGTTGACACCGAAAACTGCCTCGGCTGTCATGTCGGTTCCCTCTACCAGCACGGCGGCAACCGGATCGACAACGTCGATCTCTGCATCATGTGCCATAACGAGGCATCCAGCGAGCAGAACGTCCGGGTGGGCGACGGGGTAGACGCCTCCGAGGCTTACGACGGCAAGGCAGGCCAAACCTATGGCTTCAAGTCCCTGCTCCATGCCATCCACTCGTCCAACAGCGATATCAACAACGGGATCACCATGATCTACCGGACCATGGGCATCTTTGTCTGGGCCGGCGAGAACACCGTGATCCCCAACTGGCCGGGTACCGGGTCCCAGACCTCGTACGGCTCCAATCCGTCCGGCACCAACCCGGACGGCACCACCCGGGTCCACAACCTCCATATTCCGACCTATCCGCGGAATCTGAAGGAGTGTACCGCGTGCCATAAAGCCGGCACCTACAGTGTTCCCGACCAGGCAATCACCGTGGCCACCACCATGAATGCCGGCGCGGCGCCTTGGGGCAACCAGCTTGACGACACCCTGATCAGCACCAGCACTGCGGCATGCACCAGTTGCCACCAGTCATCCGGCACCAAGGGCCATGCCTACCAGAACAGCTTTAACCCGAAGGCATTCAGCAATGGTCGCCAGACCATTCTGGACGCGGCAAATTAAGCTGAGTCATCAACCAACCGGCGGGGGCAACCCCGCCGCCCAGTAAAAATCAAAGGGGTATGGTGATCATCCTGATCACCATACCCCTTTTTTTATTTCAATTAAGTTACGAGTTATGGGAGAGTTATGGGGACAGTATATTTTATTGACTCATTCCGTCTTAACAGATAAGCTCCCATCATGGCAAGAATGGCCCGAGTCATAGCAGCAGGCATCCCCCATCATGTCACCCAGCGGGGAAACCGTCGTCAGCAGACTTTTTTCTGCGATGACGACTACCGGCAATACCTCGCCCTGATGGCTGAATGGACCGCCAAACATGGAGTACATATCTGGGCTTGGTGCCTCATGCCCAACCATGTACACCTAATCGCCGTCCCTACCACTCACGACTCGCTTGCCCGCGCCATCGGCGAAGCGCACCGGCGTTACACCCGCAGGATCAACTTCCGAGAAAACTGGCGCGGCCATCTTTGGCAGGAACGCTTCGCTTCGTTTCCTCTGGATGAAAATTATCTGCTTGCCACCGCCAGATATATTGAGATGAATCCGGTGGCGGCAGGCATGGTCGCCCATCCCGGAGATTACCCCTGGAGCAGCGCCAAAGCACATCTTGCCGGCGAAGATGACCAACTGGTAAAAGGCTCTCCCCTCCTGACCATGATCGACAACTGGCGGGATTTTTTGTCTTTGAGCAAGGAGGAGGAACTGAAAGTGCTCAAGCGGCATGAACGGACCGGCCGGCCCCTTGGGAGCGAGCTCTTTATTGACCACTTGGAAAAGAAATTATCGCGGCCGCTCCGTCCGCGGAAACCTGGCCCCAAACCATGTGCAGAGTAGTTCCATATACTGTCCCCCGAATACCCCCGAATACCCCCGGAATACCCCCGAATACCGAATACAATACCCGAATACCCATACCTGAATACCTTGCTCAAGTTACTGGATCAGGGAGGATGCCTGGGCAATGTTGGCGCGCAGGGCTGGAGTCAGGTGGGGGGCCAGGTGATCGAGGACGGCCAGTTGCCGTTGGGCGGTAGCCAGGTTGCCGGTAATGGCGTAAGCGATCCCGAGATTCAAGTGTACTTCCGGCCAAGCCGCAAACCTTTCTATATTACGCTCTAAAATTAAAATCGCCTCTCCGGGTTGACCGGCCCGGATCAAGGCCACCGCCAGGTTGGCAATGGCATTACTCAGTTCCGGGTTAAGGCGAACCGCTCTCCGCAACAGCGGCACCGCCTCCTGCACCCGATTCAACAGCAGATGGGAGAGGCCGAGATTGTGCCATGCATCGGCATGTTCGGGATCCATCCTGACCGCCTGGGAAAGAACCCGGATAGCTTGCTCCGCCCGCCCCGCTTCATAGAGATAGCAACCGAGATTGTACCACGGCCTCACCTTGCCGGGGGATTTACGCAAAACATCCTGCCAGAGGGTAATGTTGTCGGCCCATACCGCATTACGCTGCCAGGTGGCCACGGAGAGGCTGATGATGATCAGGGCGGCCGCCAGTAGCGGTATCCTGCCGTGAAAAAAAGCTTTGCTTTTCTCCGAGAGCAGCAGCATGGCAACGGCAATGGCCGGGGCCAGACCGGCCAAGGGCAGATAAAGACGATGCTCGAAAATTACGTCCAGAATGGGAACGAAACTGGATTCAACCGCCAAGGTCAAAAAGAACCAGAAAATACCAAAAGCGACCAGGCGAAGGGCCGGATCGCCGGAAAACGACGGCGACCGACTTGGGGCCGAACGATGGAAAAGGTAACCGGCCAGCAGCAGCAAGCCCAGCAGCAGCAGGCAAGACAAAATGACCGGCAGCGTTAAAAAGGTAGTAAAAATCGGATAGTCGTAATCCAGATTCTGATTGAGCGGCAGTATCAACAGCCGGAGATAGGTGACAATCACCCGCAGTTGGGTGATAAGATAGTGCAGACGGGGAATGTCGGTCTGGGCCCGCAACTGTTCCCCGACCCCGGTTCCGGCCTCGCCGGCGCCGATCATGATCCCCAACGGTATAATCAGCAAGGTCGCCAGCAACGGCAGCAGAAAAAGCAGCCGGCGCGACCAGGCATCCCGGAAGAAGCACCACTCATAGAGGGCCGCCGCCAACGGCAGGGTAAAGGCGATTTCCTTGCTCTTCATGGCCAGCAACGCCGCCATCGTCGCGGCGGTGAGCAGCAGTACAGTTTGCCAGCTTCCTCCATCCCGTCGTTTCTCCCCGCCAAGCCGGGCCAGCACGTATAAAACCAGGGACGCCAGATAAAAAAAGGTGGCCAGGGAAGTGAGGCGCTGGACAACATAGGTTACGGCCTGGGTCTGCACCGGATGGGCGACAAAGAGCAGGGCCGCCAGCAGGGCCGCGATGGGAGCCTGCTCGGTCAACCGGCTGGTTGCCAGGTTGGGGGTCCGGAAGGTAAGGATGACCAAGGCATAAACAAGGAGGGCGGTGGCAAGGTGGATGCTTAGATTGACCAGATGATAACCGCCCACTTCCAGGCCGCCGAAGTAATGATTGAGCGATAAACTGAGATAAACGACCCAGCGCCGGGGCATGAATTCGTAGCCGGGACCGCCGGGCAGGAAATCACCCGGTTTGCCGATCCACGGATTATGGACAATGGAGGTCAAATCATCGAGGGTAAAAGGCGCCTGGAAGCTGTTGGAATAGGCCATCCCGCCGATCAGCAGGATCAGCAGAAGGTGGCTGTATGGCCTCAAGCAAGAGAAATTTTTCATGGCTGTGTCCTAGAACAGAGTATAGATGAAAGGGGCTACAGCCGAGCCATGGGTCAGGATGATCAATCCGCCCAGCATGACCAAGATAACCACGATGGGCAGCAGCCAGAACTTCTTCCGCTCCCGCATGAAGGCCCAGAGTTCACTGAAAAATTCCATCATTCTCTCCTTGTGATGCTAAAACAGATGACGCATGTGGATCGCTTCCCGTCGGACGCGGTTTATCCGGTAACTGTGGCAATCGCCGGGGGATCGCAGCCGCAGCGGATCCTTGCCCAAAAGCCGCATAAAAAGACCCATGGGGGTAATCAGGGCATAAAAAACCACCCCAAGTATAATCCTGGTGTTGAGCCAGCCCAGGGCATGACCGAGGGCCATCCAGCCACGATGGGGCAACATCAGACCACCGGGAAAAAGCAGCCCGAGCATAACCAGCAGACCACCGGGGGCCAGAGCCCAATAGCGCGGCAGGGTACCCCTCCAAAGGAAAGGCCACAGGCCGATAAGCAGAAACACCCCGCCAACCATAAGTCCGAACTGTCGTAATTCTCTTTTGCTGTGCTGCCTCATGGCAACCTCTCTCGTTCAATCCAACTCAAATTCTTCACGCCAGTCCGTATCATCCGACCAGTCAGGCTGCTGCTTCTTATCAAGAACACAATTTTCAAGGATAAGCACATCCATTTCCGTCCTCATGAAACAGCGGTAGGCATCCTCCGGCGTGCAGACAATGGGCTCACCCCGGACATTGAAAGAAGAGTTGACCAACACCGCGCACCCGGTCAGGGCCTCAAAAGCCTTGAGCAAAGCGGAATAGCGCGGATTGGTTTCGGGATGGACGGTTTGCACCCGGGCGGAATAGTCCAGATGGGTAACCGCTGGAATATCCGAACGGGGCTGGTTGATCCGTCCTGTTCCTTTCTCATCCGCCATTTCCGCGCTTACAGGCAAGCGCCGTTCCTCCCGCACCGGCACTGCCAGCAGCATGTAGGGGCTCTCCGTATCCATCGCGAAATATTCCGTCACTCGTTCGCACAGGACAGAGGGCGCAAAGGGACGGAATGACTCCCGGTATTTGATTTTACGGTTCATGACCTCCTGCATCCCGGGGTCGCGGGCATCTCCGAGAATACTGCGGTTGCCCAGCGCCCGGGGACCGAACTCCATCCGCCCTTGAAACCAGCCCACCACCTTGCCGGCGGCAAGCTCTGTTGCCACTAGCTCCACCAGGGCGGCTTCATCAAGCCGCTGATAAGGCGCCTGTCGATTCCACAAGAAACGCTCTATCTCCTCGTTGTTGTATGCCGGGCCGAGATAGGCGCCCTGCATCGCGTCAATGCCGCCCCGCACCTGGCGCGGCTGTTCCTCATAAAGATGCCAGCCGGCCAGGGCCGCCCCCACCGCCCCGCCCGCATCGCCGGCCGCCGGTTGAATCCAAATCTTCTTGAAGGCGCCGTCCCGAAGAATCCGGCCGTTACCGACGCAATTAAGCGCGACGCCGCCGGCCAGACATAGCGCATCCAAACCGGTCTCCCGATGCAAAGTGCGACTGAGGCGGAGCATAACCTCTTCGGTCACCGCCTGAATGGAACAGGCCAGATCCATTTCCTTCCGGGTGAGTTCACTTTCGGGACGGCGGGGTGGACCGCCGAAAAGCTCGGCAAACTTAGCCCCGGTCATGGTCAATCCCTGGCAGTAGTTAAAATATGCCATGTTTAAACGAAAGGTGCCGTCCGGCTTGATATCCATGAGATGCCCGTAAATTTGATCAACGTATCGCGGGCTGCCGTAGGGGGCCAGCCCCATCAATTTGTATTCACCGGAATTCACCTTGAAGCCGGTGTAATAGGTAAAAGCGGAATAGAGCAGTCCCAGGGAATGGGGAAAGGGAATATCCCACAAAGGTGTGAGATCGTTGCCACTGCCAAGCCAGGCGGAAGTGGTGGCCCATTCGCCGACGCCGTCCAGACAAAGGATGGCGGCCTCGGTGAAGGGCGAGGGATAGAAGGCCGAGGCGGCGTGGGATTCGTGGTGTTCGGTGAAAAGAAAAAGCGGCAACTCCTGGGCGGAAAGCGCGGGGAAGGCGGCCTGCATTTCCCGGCGGAGGAGGGTGCGGAGAAAGAGTTTTTCCTTCATCCAGACCGGCATGGCGGTGACGAACGAGCGCAACCCCCGAGGAGCATAGGTCAGATAGGTCTCAATGATTCGCTCGAACTTGAGCAGGGGTTTGTCATAGAACACCATATATTTGAGATCGGCGGGCCTGATTCCCCCGGCCGCAAGGCAGTAGCGGGCGGCCAGGGAGGGAAAGTCGCGATCATGCTTAATTCTGGAGAATCGTTCTTCTTGGGCGGCGGCAATGATTTCGCCGTCCCGGATCAAGCAGGCCGCGCTGTCATGATAAAAAGCCGAAATTCCCAGGATATGAATGCTATGACCCACTATCTATCTCCCTGGCCAGAATCTCGCCGATCAGGGTGCCATAAACGACATGGCCGGCAGGCTCAAGATGAACCTCATCGTGGAACCAGGCCCGACGCCGATTAGGAGCCGGTTCCCTGGCCCGCAGTTCGGCCCGCAGGTAACGGGCCGCGATTCCATGCCGGGCCAAGGCGTTCCGAACCCGCTCGTCCGGAGGCGTTCCGTTCGCCACCTGTTCCCGGGTGGGCAGAATAAAGATAAAATGGCGCACCCCACGTTCTTGATAATAATGCTCCAGTGCCAGCAACCGTTTGGTCGCCCGCTCGACAATCAGGTTCTGCTGCTCTTCATCTACCCCAGCCCCGCCGGAGCCACGATAGCGCGATGTATTGATCCGCCAGACCAAGTGCATCAGCAGATCCTGCAGGGCAAAACGCGGGCGCTCAGTCCAGAAAGGAACCGAAGCGATGCGGGTGATCCCCCGGTAAAAATCTCCCTCGATCAGACAGATGACCACGATCTCGGCCGGAGAAAAACCGTAGTCCCGCACCAGGCCGACGATATTTCCCACCCCCCAGGCGTTGACCCCGCCGTTGCCGATCTGCCGACCAGGCAGGTGGCGGCCCGCTACTGAGCTGAAAAGCTGCTCATCAGCCACATACTGGCCGCCGTAAGTGACCGAATCGCCAAGGAAGAGGATTTTGCCGACGGGATTGTCATCCCAATCACCGCCCGCCGCCCGTAATCCGAGGTTGTTGATGGTCACCCTGGCGCCGTAAAGAAAACCAAACCCGCCCCGTGGCTCGATCACCTGATGTGGTTTTGGCCGGTAACCGTGAAGCGGACTCCGCTCATAGAGTACCGGATTTCCAAGACCGCTGAAAGTTTTGAGGAATAATTCCAGACCAGCCACCACAACCACCAGCAAGCAGAACAGCAAAATAATTATGGCGATCGCCGGATGGCGGGCAAAACGGTTATTGAAACCGGAGTCAGATGAAAAATTGCTCCCCTTCTTCATGTCCTCCAGCTCTCCTCCATATAATCCAGGGAAAGGGCTCACCGTCCAGACCGCGATTTACCAGCGTACGTACATACCCCAAGTTTCCCAGCTCCACCTCGACACGTCCATTGATCAGGTATTTCTTAACCACGGTTACGATAACCCGGCTCCACGGTTTCAGCAAGGGGGCTGTCCAGCAGGAAACACCTCCGAATTATGGTTTAGGTTTCAGCCAGCGGTAAGCCAGGCGGGTCCGCCAGTTGAGAAGGTAGGCCAGACCCACGGCCATCCGGCCGGCCAGACCGAGCTCAGCGGCGTACTGGCGGGCGGTGACCAGGGCGGCGTCGAGCTGGGCCCCGGTCTGGCGGCTGCCTTTGGCCGCGCCGTGGACCCGGAAATCGGCCAGATAATCGGTCAGCACTTTGGGATCGGTGATCCTGGCAAAGCGCAACCAAAGATCGTAATCCATGTCGAGGTGGCGATTGACATCAAGGGGGCCGGCCAGTTCCCACAGGGATCGGTTCCAGAACACCGCCATCTGGGGAATGAAATCCTCGGTCAGCAGCTTAAGCCTGGAAAAACGGCGGCCACGCCAGTTTTTGTAGCGGACGATCAGGCTGCCGTGGGGCCGGCTTTGCGCGTCGATCATCCCGGCCCGGCCGTACAGCCAGCGCGGCTCGTCGGAATCCAGCCATTCCCGCACCCGGGCCAGGGTGCCCGGCCGCAGCCGGTCGTCGGAGTTGAGCCAGGCCATGATCCGGCCCCTGGCCAGGGCAAATCCCTGGTTGATGGCATCGGACTGGCCTTGATCCGGGGCAAAGTGGAGAATCAGTTGCTTGCCGTATTGCCGCTGCAATCCTAAGAGCAACTCGCGGGAACCATCCGTGGAACCGGGATCCATAACAATCAGTTCCAATTCCCCCCCCGCCTGGTAAAGCACCGACCGGACCGCCTCCTCCAGAAAAGCCGCCTGTTGATAGCAGGGCATGACCATGGAAATCAAATTGTTTGAGGTCATAGGCGCTCTGATGGCGATTTTTCAACCTGACGGTAGAGCGCCTGGGCCGTACGATAGTTGCGCCAGATATGAGGGGTGAATAGACTTCTGACGGTCTTCCAGGAGGATAACACGGTCGCCGTTGCTTGCGCCAAATCGTTCATCATGGCCCTGAGTTGTCCTTTTCGCCACTTCTCCTTGGCCGCCATTGCCAGCAATCTTGCCAACTCCAGCCGAAAATAGGCGGGCAGCCCGGGACAGCCATAGCGGCGAGCAACCGATTCCACTTCCGCCAGGCGGGCGAAACCGCCCTCGGCGGTCTTATTTGAACCCAGCCAGCGATAACTGGCCAGCAGCTCCGCAAGATACACCACTTCGCCCTGCCGGGCCAGACGGAGCCAGAGATCCCAATCCATGGCCCAATTCAGCGCCCGATCCAGGCCGCCGGCCGCCTCATAGGCGGCACGGCTGAAAAAAGCGGCCGGCTGAACAATGTAATCGCCGTAATGGAGCAGGCGATGATAGCTATATGGTTCCACCACCGTGCAGTGGGCGATGAAACGGTCATGGGCGTCGATAAAGTCGGCATTGCCGTAAATCAGCACCGCCGCGGGATGGGCCTGAAAACCGGCCACTACCCGGCGAATGGCGCCGGGCTTGAGCAGGTCATCGGCGTTCAGCCAGCCGAGAAGCGGGCCGCTGGTTCTGGCAAAGCCGCTGGCAATGGCATCCGTCTGGCCGCCGTCTTTAGCGCTGACCCAGGCCACCCGGTCGCCGTATTCCCGGAGCATTTCCACCGTACCGTCGGTGGAGCCGCCATCCATCACCAGATATTCGATATGGGGATAATCTTGGGCGAGTACGCTTTCGATGGCGGCGCGCAGGTAAGGGCGGGCGTTATAGCTGGGGGTGATCAGAGTTACGCGCGGCAAATCGGACAAGATGTTTTCTCCATTGTTTGGTAAGTTTTCCGGGGAGTATCTTTAGTTATCCAGAAGGAGATATTATGTCAAGAACGCTATCCCTCGCTGCGGAGGATTATAAATATCAGGCGATTTTCATTCAAATGCGTTAACTTGGCGAAAATTTTAATCATTCATCAACAAGTGTAAAAAAGGGACGATGCATGGGCTCCGTTGTTCGGATGCTGAAAACCGCAACTATTGCGCCGGTTCAAACCCTGAGAGGCATTGGCCACCGCTTGCTGCTGAATCTACGGCAGCCGCCACAGGTGGCGCGGTTGCGGGAAATAGTCCAGGAAACTCCTCTTATTCTCCAGATTGAAACAACCAATATCTGCAACTCCCGCTGTGTATTCTGCGCCTACCCAAACATGAAGCGACCTAAAGGGGTCATGAGCATGCCCCTGTTCGAGAAAATCGTGCAGGATTACTGCCGGATGGGCGGCGGCCCGGTTTCCCTTACCCCGGTGGTCGGCGATGCACTGCTTGACCCCCACCTGCTCCAACGAATTGAGCTTCTGGCCGCCCAGAAGAAAATTAACCAGATATCGTTGACCACTAATGCCATTGCCCTGGAACGCTATTCGGACGACGATCTCGCCACTATCCTTAACAAGCTTGCCTGTATACAGATAAGTATCGGCGGCCTGGCTCCCTTGACCTACCGGACCATGTACGGCGTTGACCGATTCCCCCAAGTTGAGCGAGCGATGGAACGGTTAATGACCCTCAAGGACCGTGTTGCCGGCCGACCAGCGGCCGTAATCTTTGCCTTTCGCACCAACGATTGGCAGTTCGAGCACCGTTATCGGCGGCAACTCAAGGAATATCGGCGACGCGGGATATTCGTCAGCCATATCTGGAATTACGCCAATTATGCCGGACAGGTGCAAACCGACCGGCAACTCCGTTTGGAAGTGATCGACGGTCACGGAGAAAGGCTCCATTCCTGCATTTACGCAAACGTCCACATGGCTGTTTGTTGGGACGGCCATATAACCGCCTGCGGTTGCGCCGACTTTGAGGGCCAGGCGCTTGGGATCGGTCATGCCGGCGAAGACACCTTAACGGAAGTATGGTCCGGCCAGAAGCGCGCCGCGATCCTCGATTCTTTTGCCGCCGGGAAAACGCCCGGCATCTGCCGGAAATGTTCCGCCTACCAGCCGGATTTCACTGTTTTTGCCCAACCGTTCTGCCGGGACATCTCGCGGCGCCAGCCCCTGCCCCTGGAATACTTCCAACAGTTCTGGGGAGGATGACTTAATTTCATGAACTGGGCAGGTGGATGACGGAGCAGGCGAATAACAAGGAGTGGGGCCAGGGCTGGCTCAGGTTATTGCCGGCATTCGCGAGAGAAAAGATCTCGGGTCGCGCATATCTGCAAAATGTCATCGCCAATACCGGCTGGCAGTTTGCCGACAACCTGCTTAGGATGGGAATCGGGCTGCTCATCGGGATCTGGATCGCCCGCTATCTAGGTCCGGAACAGTTTGGCCTGCTCAGCTATGCCTTGGCCTTTGCCAGCCTCTTTCTGCCGCTGGCTACTTTGGGTCTTGACGACATTGCGGTTCGCAACCTGGTTCATGATCCTGCCGAACGACACAATATCTTGGGTACAGCTTTTATTCTCAAACTGATCGGCGGCATGTTCAGTTTTACGGCGGCGATTTCCGCTATTTTCATTTTGCGGCCGATGGACAATTTAAGCCAGGGCCTGGTTGCCATTATTGCCGCCGGCGCGATTTTCCAGGCTTTCAATGCCATCGAGTTCTGGTTCAACTCGCAGATCCAGGCCAAATACGCAGCCTTGGCCAGGAGCGGGGCCTTTCTGGCCGGCGCGCTGGCCAAAATCGGCTTGATTATCGCCGGCGCCTCTTTGCTCGCTTTTGCCTGGGTTGGCCTTCTGGAAATAATAGCCGGCTCACTGGGCCTGATCCTTGCTTACCAGGCAAGGGGCCATAATATTCGGCGCTGGCAAGGCCACCTGGCAACAGCGACAGCCCTGCTCAAGGACAGTTGGCCGCTGATTTTTTCATGCATTGTTATTATGATTTATCTTCGCATCGATCAGGTCATGCTTGGGGAGATGACAAGCAGCGCCGAAGTGGGCGTCTATTCGGTGGCAGTCCGGCTTGCGGAAGTATGGTTCTTTATCCCAGGAGCCATCTACTGGTCACTCTTGCCCGGCCTGGTGGAGGCAAAAGCGGCCGACGAAGAATTGTTTTACCGGCGGCTGCAAAAATATTACAACCTGATGGCCCTGGTCGCTTATGCGATTGTTTTACCGATGATGTTCTTGGCCGAATGGCTGGTACTTATTCTCTTTGGGGTGGCCTATGCAGCGGCTGGCCCTATGCTGGCCATCCTGATCTGGGTCAATCTGTTCACTTTCCTGGAAATCGCCCGCAGCGCATTTTTCAATGTCATGAATTGGAACCGAATCTATTTGCTTACCCTGGCACTCGGCGCCGGCCTGAATGTTATCCTCAATTGGCTGCTGATACCAGTTTACGGAGGGTTGGGGGCCGTCATCTCATCGGTAGTTGCGTACTGGTTTGCCGCCCACGGCGCATGTTTTCTATTCAAACCGTTACGCAGAACCGGCCTGATGCTCACCAAGGCCATTTTCTACCCTAAAATATGGGGGACTTGAGGGGCCGAAATGCTAGTTGATTTCTTGAAATATCTGACCAGGAAGAAAATCAGCGTGGTTTTCAATGATCGTGCCGCTAGCAAGCCGATCAGTTCCTGTTTCGGAACCGATCGGGGCACTCCCGTTGACCGATTTTATATCGAGAAATTTCTTGCCGACCATGCCGATCTGATTCGGGGCCGAGTGCTGGAGATCGGCGAAAGCTTCTACAGCCGCCGTCTCGGAGGAGATCAGGTCAGCGCCTTCGAGGTACTGCACACGAACGCGGCAAACCGCGATGTCACCGTGGTCGGGGATCTGACCGACCAGGCCACCCTGCCGAAAAACGCCATCGACTGCTTCATCTGCACTCAGACCCTTAATTTTATTTTTGATGTCCACAAAGCGATTGAAGGAGCCCACTATCTGCTGAAACCAGGCGGCGTCATATTGGTCACGGTGGCCGGGATCAGTCAGATCAGCCGCTATGATATGGATCGCTGGGGAGATTACTGGCGATTCACTACCGCCTCCATCGTCCGACTTTTCCAACCCATTTTCACCGGCGGCCTTGAAGTTACAAGCTTCGGCAATGTTCTGGCCGCTACCGCCTTCCTGCAAGGGATCGTGGTAGAAGATCTCCCAGACCCCGCCCTGCTCGACGATAATGATACGGATTATCAGCTAGTTGTCGCACTGGTGGCGAAAAAGGCATGATCATGCGGGCAGTCCTGCTTTCCGGATATCGAAGGTTACGACGTTTGAGAAACCAGACTCTTAACCTCCTTGACTCACCGGTGGTGGTGCTGACCTATCATCGCGTCGCGGTTCCTGCCTTTG
The DNA here is from genome assembly GCA_002421565.1 of Desulfobulbaceae bacterium UBA5628. Classification (GTDB taxonomy): domain Bacteria; phylum Desulfobacterota; class Desulfobulbia; order Desulfobulbales; family Desulfurivibrionaceae; genus UBA5628. The sequence goes on from DIKC01000122.1 coordinate 15,449, forward strand.
ATCCGCACCGGCTGGCGGTATCGCCAGAAAATTTCCGAGCGCAAATGAACTTTCTGCGACACAATTTTCCAATTCTCCGCTTTGAAGAAGAGTGGGGAACGGTCAAGGAACCGGCGGTGGTGGTGACCTTTGATGACGGCTATGCCGATAATTTCCTACAGGCCCTGCCAATCTTGGAGGAAGTCGGGATCCCGGCCACCTTTTTCATCAGCACCGGTCTCCTGGGAAGCGGTCAAGAGTTCTGGTGGGACGAGATGGAGCGGCTTATTTTGGGAGACCACGCTGATCCTGGCCCGTTCCGCCTGGATGATCATCAATACGGCCGATCCTGGCCCACCCTGAACCGTCATGATCGTCTGGCCTTGCATGCTGACCTCCACCGACTGGCCGGAAAAATTGGAGCCTCCCGACGTGATTACTGGCTGGAACAACTGCGAGCCTGGGCCGGCCTGAACCGAAACGGCAGGGAGGCCAACAGGCCATTAACCCCCGAAGAGCTACGCTTGCTGGCGGCAAGCCGGTGGACGACCATTGGCGCGCATACCGTGACGCATACGCCTTTGGCGCTTCTCACCGAAGAGGAGCAACGCCGGGAGATCGTCGATTCCAAAAAGCAACTGGAAGAATTACTTGCCCACGCAGTCACCGTTTTCTCATACCCTTTTGGAACCAAAAAAGATTACAATCGGACTTCGATTCGTCTTTGCCGCGAAGCGGGATTCCGGAAAGCTGCGGCCAACTTTCCCGGCCAGAGCCACCGCTGGACCGACCCCTGGCAAGTACCCCGACAACTCGTGCGCAACTGGGATATGTCCACTTTCGCCGCCGAGTTGAGCAGTTTTTGGGCCTGAGGCGATCCCTGCATGAAAATTTTGATGTTGAATACGTTTGACGATCTGGGTGGCGCCGCAAAAGCTGCTTCCCGTCTGCATAAAGGGCTGCGGTCGCTGGGTGTGGAAACCGATCTGCTCGTACAATTTAAATACGGCAAGGAAAATGAAGCCATCTGCGACGATACGCCACTGACAAAGATGGTGCGCCGCCTGAAGGGGTATATGGGCATGCTGCCGGTCAGGATGTACCCTAACCGACCTGAAAACAACTTTTCCCCTGCCTTATTGCCGGATAGCCTGCCGGCAACGATTGCCCCCTTGCAACCTGATCTGCTGCACCTGCATTGGCTAGGGGCCGGCTTCTGTCAGGTGGAAACCCTCGCGAGATTTAAAAAACCCCTAGTCTGGACCCTCCATGACTCATGGGCTTTTACCGGCGGCTGCCATGTCCCCTTTGCCTGCAAAAAATATCAACAACAGTGTGGGGCCTGCCCGGTATTGGGTTCATCGCGGGAGCGGGATTTATCCCGCTGGATTTGGCAAAGAAAAAACAAGTCATGGCGGAACTTGAATCTGACGGTGGTTACCCCCAGTCACTGGCTGGCCGGCTGCGCCGGAGTAAGCGCGCTCTTCCGCAATGCCCGTATCGAAGTGATACCTAACGGCCTAGACTTGAATTTGTTTAAGCCGACAGACAAACAACTTGCCCGTCGCCTGCTCTCTCTGCCTCAGGACAAGAAACTCATTCTCTTCGGCGCAATGGACAGTACCAGTGATCCGAACAAGGGGTTTCACCTGCTGTTGCCGGCCATTACTAGACTGGCATCGTCCGGGTTTGGAGATACGGCGGAACTGCTTATTTTCGGAGCGGATCGCCCGGCCTCTCCCCCGTCATTTGGTATGAAAGCTCACTATTTAGGCCAAATCAACGATGACAGTCGTCTCGTTTTGCTGTATGCTGCCGCCGATCTCTTTGTATCCCCTTCCATATTGGAGAATCTACCCAATACCATAATGGAGGCCATGTCTTGTAAAATACCCTGCATCGCCTTTGCCCAAGGTGGGGTAGAGGATTTAATCTCACATGGCCAGACCGGTTTTTTAGCTGAAGCTTATCAGTCGGATGACCTTGCGGTGTGGATCAGCCGACTCCTTGCCAATGACGAAACCAGACTGGCAATGGCGCACCGCGCCCGTCAGATGATGGAAACAAAATTCTCCATCGAACATGTTACTCGGCGTTATATAGCATTGTATCGCGAGATAGCCATGCGCTCCAGGAGGCGGCAATGACCACATCATGGCTGGTATTAGACCGCATTCAACTCATTGCCTTGGCCTTCAGCCTGGCTATCTTCCTGTTTATTTTCAATCTGGTGAAACGGAAAAAAATCCGGGAGGATTACTCCCTGCTCTGGTTTGCGATGAGCGCCCTTTTTCTGTACCTTTCCCTGGATCGCTACGCCATCGACCGCTTGGGCGATTTATTCGGAGTGGCCTACAAGCCGATTGTGATCACCCTGCTGACCACCGGTTTTACTTTTCTCCTGCTCATTCACCTGACTGCGGTTGTCACCCGCCTTACCGAGCAGAACAAGGAGTTGATCCAGGAAACAAGTCTGGGCGGAATAAAAGAGACGCCGAAAAACTCTGCCATCCTGGTAATCGTGCCGGCCTACAACGAAGAAGGCTGCATTGCCGGGGTTGTTTCCGATCTGAAAAATTCCGGACTTGCGCTTGATGTCTTGGTGGTGAATGATGGTTCCGATGATCATACTTCCGTGATCGCCGAGGCTACCGGCCAGGCGACGGTCGTCAATCTGCTGAAAAATCTCGGGATCGGAGGAGCGGTACAGACCGGATTCAAGTTCGCGGCCCGACATAATTATCAGTTGGCGGTGCAGTTTGACGGCGACGGCCAGCATATAGCCGGAGAGATAAAAAAACTGCTGGCCGCCCTGGAGGCAACCGGGGCCAATTTGGTGATCGGCTCCCGCTTTCTGACCAAAACGACGGGCTTCCGCTCCACCTTCAGCCGCCGAATCGGGATTAGGTTTTTTCAGTTGTTGAATTTTCTGCTCATCGGCCGCATGATCACCGACAACACCTCAGGCTTCCGGGCCTATGACCGGCGGGCCATTGAGTTCCTGGCCCGCCATTACCCGGTCGATTATCCGGAACCCGAGTCGATCATTATCCTGGGGCGCAACGGTTTTGTGATCGAGGAGGAGCCGGTGCTGATGCGGCAGCGGCAGGATGGGAAATCGTCAATTTCCGGGCTGGGTTCGTTATATTATATGATCAAAGTCGCTTTGGCCTGCGTGATGGCGGCATTGCGCAAACCACTGAGCGGACAACGCGAGAGGCTATGATGCGGAATCGCAAAGTTGCTTTAATTACCGGCATCACCGGCCAGGACGGCTCCTACCTCGCCGAATTGTTGCTCGCCAAAGGCTACGAGGTGCATGGCATCAAGCGACGCTCCTCTCTTTTCAATACCGAACGCATCGACCATATTTATCAGGATCCGCACGAACCGGCCCCTAAACTGAAGCTGCACTACGGCGATCTGACCGATTCCTCCAATCTCATCAGGATCATGCAGGAAGTGCAACCGGACGAGGTTTACAATCTGGCGGCCCAAAGCCATGTGGC
>DIKC01000122.1:19017-22718 GCA_002421565.1 Desulfobulbaceae bacterium UBA5628
GCTTTTACCAGGCCAGCACCTCGGAACTTTATGGTTTGGTCAAGGAAACCCCTCAACGCGAGACCACCCCCTTTCATCCCCGCAGTCCTTACGGGGTGGCCAAACTCTATTCCTACTGGATTACGGTGAATTACCGCGAAGCCTACGGCCTTTACGCCTGCAACGGGATCCTCTTCAACCACGAAAGCCCCCGCCGGGGCGAAACCTTTGTCACCCGCAAAATCACCCGCGGACTGGCCAATATCGCCCTCGGGCTGGACAAATGCCTTTACCTCGGCAACCTCAACGCCCGGCGCGACTGGGGACACGCCAGAGATTTCGTGCGGATGCAATGGCTGATGCTGNNATGCTGCAACAGGATAAACCGGATGATTTTGTCATCGCCACCGGAGTGCAGCACTCGGTGCGTGATTTCCTGACTAAAAGCGCTGCCTGCCTGGGGATCACCTTAGATTTCCTGGGAAATGGTCTCGAAGAATACGGAGTTGTGCGCAAAATTGAGGGGGACAATGCCCCGGCCGTTAAGCTGGGCGATATCCTGGTGCGGGTTGATCCCCGCTACTTCCGGCCTGCCGAGGTGGATACCCTGCTGGGAGATCCGAGCAAGGCCAAGGCCGTACTCGGTTGGGAACCGGAAATCTCCCTGGATGAGTTGATTGCAGAGATGGTTAGCCATGACCTTGATCAAGCCCGCCGCCAGGCGCTGTTGAAAGAACACGGCTACCGCGTATCAATGGGCAGGGAATAGGAACCGGCTGATGAACGATGCTCCCCTGATCTTCGTGGCCGGCCACCGGGGCATGGTAGGTTCCGCCATTCTCCGCGCCCTGCAACGAATGGGACATTCCCGAATAATCACCCGTTACCGCAGCCAATTGAACCTGCTCGACCAGCACGCGGTACGGGAGTTTATGCAGAAGGAAACGCCGGATCAAATTTATCTGGCCGCCGCCAAGGTGGGCGGCATCCACGCCAACAATACCTACCCGGCTGAATTCATCTACGAAAACCTGATGGTCGAGGCCAACGTCATCCATGAAGCCTGGCGAGCCGGGGTAAAGCAACTGCTGTTCCTGGGTTCGAGTTGTATCTATCCCCGCCTGGCTCCGCAGCCCATGCGGGAGGAAGCCCTGCTCTCCGGGCCGCTTGAGCCCACCAACGAGCCTTACGCCGTAGCCAAAATCGCCGGCATCAAACTCTGTGAAAGCTACAACCGCCAGTATGGCACTGATTTCCGCAGTGTCATGCCCACCAATCTCTACGGGCCTCATGACAACTTCCACCCGGAAAACGCCCATGTTATTCCATCCCTATTGCGCCGCTTTCACGAGGCAGTTCAAGCCGATGCCGACGAGGTTGTAATCTGGGGTAGCGGGACTCCGAAACGCGAATTTTTACATGTGGATGATATGGCCCAGGCCTGCCTGCACGTCATGGCCTTGAACAAAGCCGCCTATCAGGCCGGAACCACCCCCAGCCATAGCCATCTCAACGTGGGCAGTGGCCGGGATTGCACTATCCGGGAACTGGCGGAGACCATCGCCCAAGTGACCGGCTTTCACGGCCGGATCGTTTTTGATCCCCATAAGCCCGACGGCGCCCCTCGCAAATTGCTTGATGTGTCGCGGCTTAATGCCTTGGGCTGGCAAGCCGAAATCGGCCTGGAGGAAGGGTTGGGTCTGACCTATGCCTGGTTTGTTGCTAATCAGCAAAAACACCGGGGTTAATCGCGAACTTTAAGCGGGCTGAATATGTACGAAAAACATTTCGGACTCAATCATAAACCCTTTGCCATCACTCCTGACCCGCGCTATCTCTATCTTGGCGAGCGGCACCGGGAGGCATTGGCCCATCTTCTCTTCGGAGTGGGCGAAGGGGGCGGCTTCGTCCAGTTGACCGGCGAGGTCGGAACCGGCAAAACTACCCTCTGCCGTAGCCTGCTTGAGCAGTTACCGCCCGAGGTTGATCTGGCCCTGATCCTCAACCCCCGACTCGATCCCATCGAACTGGTGGCGGCGGTCTGCGACGAGCTGGGGGTCGCCTATCCGGCTGGCAGCAGCAGTCTCAAAATGCTGGTCGGCGCCTTGAACGACCATCTCCTGCAAGCCCATGCCGGCGGCCGCCGCACGGTACTGGTCATCGACGAGGCTCAGAACCTGAGCCCGGCGGCCCTGGAACAGGTGCGGCTGCTGACCAATCTGGAAACCGCCGAAATCAAGCTGCTGGAAATCATCCTGATCGGTCAGCCGGAACTGCGCGACCTGTTGGCCCGCGACGATCTGCGCCAGCTTGCCCAGCGGATTACCGCCCGTTACCATCTGGATCCTCTCGGTCGAGAGGAAATCATGGCCTATGTCCGCCACCGGCTCCAGGTGGCCGGGGTATCCCGGCCGCTGTTCACCGCCGCCGCCCTTAAAACCCTGGCCCGAATCAGCGGCGGCGTGCCGCGGTTGATCAACATTATCTGTGATCGCGCTTTGCTCGGCGCCTATGTCGAGGGGCGCAACGAGGTTGATGACCGCATCCTCCGACAGGCAGCCAAGGAAGTGCTGGCGGAACCGGGCCGAGCCTCCCTCTGGTTCTGGCGGCGCCCGCTCCTGCTTCCGATCATTTTGGCCTTGTTGCTCGTTTTGGCGGCCTTCGCTCATTTCTACCGCTGGCGGCCGACTCTCATCACCGCCGAACCGGAGGTGGCGACCGAGACAGCCTCCCAACCAAGCGATCTGGAAATGCAAATAACCATGCTTGACCATGATCCCGCCGCCGCCTGGACCGCCCTCTTTGCCTTATGGGGAAAGAACCGGGACGACGACCGGCCGCCCTGCGCGCAGGCCGTAATCTTGGGTCTGCGCTGCCTGGAAGGCGCCGGCAACTGGACCCTGCTCCGTCGTTATGACCGCCCGGCCCTGTTGCGACTCACCACCCCGGACGGCCGCTCCCGGATCGTCCTGCTCAAGGAACTGGCCGAGCAAGAGGGGCTGCTGGCCATCAACGGCGAAGAGTTGCGCCTGCCTCTCAGCGAGATTGAGCGTTACTGGTATGGCGATTATCAACTCCTGTGGCAGCCGCCGATCATGGCCGAACTGCTGCGCGAAGGCGACCGGGGCGAGGATGTGCGGCGTCTGCGGGCGGCGCTCGATCGCCTGGCCCCAAACGCCGCGATTGCCAACGACCCCACCTTCTTTGACCAGGAATTAACCAACCGGGTGATCGCCTTTCAACAACGCCATGAGTTACAGCCCGATGGAATCGTCGGTTTCCAGACCATCCTGCGCCTGAGCGAAACCCTCAATGAACCGAACGCCCCCAGCTTGGGCGGCAACCGCTGACGGGAGAACCCCTCATGTCCTATATCCTGGAAGCACTGAAAAAATCGGAACGGGAACGCAAGCTGGGCGCGGTTCCTCGCATCGACACCCCCCAGGAAACTCCGCCCGGCCCCGAAAAAAAGCCGCTCCGCCGCCGCATTCTGCCTTTGCTCCTGATCAATGCCCTATTGATCGCGGCCCTCCTGGCTTATCTCCTGTTGCGCCCTTGGCCCACTGATTCACTGCCGCCAAAGGTGGCGGAAAACGAAAAGGCGCCGTTGCCAACCGGGGCGGCCGAACCCGCTCCGGCACCGTCGCCATCCGTGGTTCCCGCTACCGAACCGATCCCGCCATCGCCCGCACTTCCCGTCGCTGAACCGGCCTCGCCGCCAC
>DIKC01000016.1:0-16630 GCA_002421565.1 Desulfobulbaceae bacterium UBA5628
ACGTCGCCGCCTTCTGCAGCGCCTGCCGCCGTCCTGAATAGCAGGCGGGCAAGCTGGCAAGGCGCCAGGATTTAATTGCGGGCAAGACGCAAAGCAGTTATGATGCGGCCTTTTCCGTGCCAACATCCCATTATCTCTTGACCATTGCTAAGGTGAATTATGTACCGACCGGAAATCAAGGTAATCGACTGNNGACGGCGGCTTGATGAACAAATGGCGCTTTGACGACAAGTTCGTCCAGGCGGTGTACCGGGCCTTGAACGAGGCCGGAGTCGATTACATGGAAATCGGCTATTTAAGCTCCGAATCCGCCTTTTCCCGGGAAGAGGTCGGCCCCTGGCGCTTCTGCGGAGAGGCCGATCTCCAGCGGATCGTCGAGGGGGTGGACAAGAAGATCAAGCTCTCGGCCATGGCCGACATCGGCCGGATCGAGCCAGATGACATCCTGCCCCAGAGCGAAAGCGCCTTGGACATGGTGCGGGTGGCCTGCTACGTCCACCAGGTGGACAAAGCGGTCGAGCTGGCCCATCACTGCCAGGACAAGGGTTACGAGACCACGATCAATCTGATGGCGGTATCCACCGTCGGCCCTCGCGACCTCAACGAAGCCCTGGACGATCTCGCCAAAAGCCGGGTGCCGATCATCTATCTGGTGGACAGCTTCGGGGCCTTCTACTCGGAGGATATTGAGGTGCTGGCCAAGCAGTATATGGAGCGGCTGCCGGGCAAGACCATCGGCATCCACGCCCACAACAACCAGCAGCTCGCCTTTGCCAACACCATTTCCTCGATCATCTGCGGGATCAACTACCTGGACGCCACCCTTTACGGGATCGGGCGGGGGGCCGGCAACTGCCCTCTGGAACTCCTGATCTCCTTCCTCAAGAACCCCAAGTTCAAGGTGCGGCCGCTGATCAAGGTGATTGAAGAGGAAATCCTGCCTTGGCGGGAAAAAATCGACTGGGGCTACTTCGTGCCCTACATGGTGACCGGAGTGATGAACCAGCATCCCCGCACCGCCATGGCCCACATGGAATCGGAGCGCAAGGACAAGGTGCTGGAGTTCTACGACCAGGTCACCAGCACCATGGCCTGATCTTTACCCGCGGCGGGGTTATTTGGCGGCGGTGGCCTTGGTCGGCGCCGGTTTGCCCGGCCCGGCGGCTTTTGCCTTGCCGGCCGCTGCCTCCTGCACCCGGGCGTCCCATTCTTCCTGGGGAATGGCTGAACCCGGCACCAGGCGCAGTTCCTTGCTGCGGGACTTGACCTCGCCGCTCAAGGCCGCGCCCGACTCCACTTCCAGGTCGGCGGCATCCACCTTGCCGTTGATCACCCCGCTGCTGGTAACCTGCAATTTTTTGACGTTGACATTGCCCTGCACCCGGCCTGAACAGACAAAAATATTGACCGCCACATCGCCGACCACCATCCCGCTTTCGCCGAGAATCAGGTAGTCGCCCTGGATATTGCCCTCGGTTTTGCCGTCCAGACGCAGTTTGCCCTTAAAGGAGATGTCGCCGATCAGCTGCATCTCCTGGCCGATCACACTGGTGACCGCCTCTTTGTCGCCACCGCTTCCTGCTTCGTTCTTGTTGAAAAACATGACAATCATGCCCCCCTCGGGCGATCAGATTTTTCCGGCTGGATCGCGGCTTATTTAGCGGCCTTGGCGCCGGCCATCAACGAGGCAATCTGCATGAAACGGTAGGGATTGACCGCTTTTCCCTTGTATTTCATGGTGTAATGAAGATGGGCTCCGGTGCTGCGGCCGGTGTTGCCAAGCTGGGCGATCACTTGCCCCCGCTTGACCTGGGCTCCTTCCGGCACCAGTATTTTGTGGAGGTGATAATATCGGGTTTCAAATTCATTGCCGTGATCAATGACCAGATAATTGCCGTAACCAACGGTGTACCCCCGACTCACCACCCCGGCGGCCGGAGCCTTGACTTTAGTGCCGAGCTGATTGCGAATATCCACCCCGTCATGAAAGGCGGCCCGATTATTGATCGGATCAATCCGGCGGCCGAAGGGCGAAGAGATGGTGCCGGGCACCGGCGAACCAAGGGGAACCGATTGAATGGTGTCAAGGTAATGATCGACCTTAAAGGTCAAATCTTCATAGTTATCGCTGGGCAGGCTGGCGTAAGGACCACCGGCGTTGCTCCGGCTTTCCCGCACCTCGATATCCACTCCCACCGTGCTCAGAATCGACTCGATCACCTCGCTGCGCTGGCGCAGTTCACTGAGAGCGGACTCCAGCAGGGCCTTCTGTTCCTTTTCCTGGTGGGCCGACTGGGCCAATACCTGCCGATGCTCGTCGCGCACCTCGGCCAGCTCCCGCTTGTAAATGCCGTTTTGCAGCCGAAGGGCGACATTCTCGCCGGCAAATCCCCATCCCAGAAAACTCCCCATAAACAGCGCCGTCACCGCCCAACCGATGGTGACAAGTCGCTGTTTGGCAAAGGAAAAGGCCCGGGTCTTGCCGTGTTCGCTGGTGATGATGAGGTGCAGCTTTTTATCCGTTCTCAATAGCTACCTCCATGAGGCTGGTTTTACAATTTTTTTTACTCTAGCAACATCCTGCCGGTCAGGCCAGCAAAAAAATGCATGGGATTGCTTTCTCTTGCAATAAAAGCTCATTTGGCAATGATTGTTGAAAAGTTATCCCAAGCCCCTCCTCCGGCAACGGAAAAATCCCGCTTGACAGGGGGATAAGGCAGACGTATAAGGGCCGAGAAGATGATGAAACACCCTGCCCGCGGGTGATTCGTCCGGCCTTGGGCGGGATTAACCCCTGACAGTCAGGCGGCTTTTACGACATGCTCCATCCGGACACGGAAGTTCGTTTCGTCAATGACTTGATCGGCAACGGCGTTTTTGCCACCCGCCCTATTCCCAAGGGAACGGCGGTCTGGGTCCTGGACCGTTTCGACCGGGTCATGCCCGAGCAAGAGGTGCGGGCCCTGGAGCCGGTCTACCAGGAAATCCTGGAAAAATACTGCTTCCGGGACCGGGAAGGGCGCTGGATTTTCTGCTGGGACAACACCCGCTTCATCAATCACAGCTTTCGCCCCACCTGCATCACCACCCCCTACCAGTTCGAGATCGCGGTGGTCGATATTGCGGCCGGCCAGGAAATCACCAACGATTACGGGTTTTTCAATATTATCGAGCCCTTTGACTGCCTGCCCGAACCCGGCTCGTCTCGCACCAGGGTAATGCCCGACGATATCCTCCGTTGCGCCCCGGAGTGGGATCGACAACTGGCCGCCGCCCTGGCCTGCTTTGCTCAGGTGGCCCAGCCCCTGGCCGGGCTGATGGCGCCGGAACATCTGGCCACCGTCCAACGGATCGCCCGGGGCGAAATTCCGCCCGCCTCCATCCGCACTTGCTACTTTAATGATCCGGTTCGCGCCGGCCACCCCGATGCTTGATTTTCACCCCCTCACCGCCGCCAACTTTTCCTGCCACGAGGAAGACATTCTCCGTTCCGAGGCGATCTTCCCGGAAAATATCAGGGAGTCCGGCGAGGATTATCTGGCGGCCCTTAAACGGCGGCGGGCAATGGGCCTGATCGCCCGCCACGGGCAAGCCTATGTCGGTAATGTGGTCGGCTTCAGCCCTTGCCGCAAACAGCGGGAGGAGTTGCGGCTGCACGAACATCTGGCGCCCAACGATACCGGCCTGATCTATCTGTTCAATATCGTCACCATGCCGGAGTTTCAGGGCCGGGGGTGCGGGCGGCATCTTCTGGAGGAGTTCTGCCGGCAGGCCAGCCGCCGCGGTTTCCGCAAGGTGGGGGGACATTTCCGCGGCAACGGCTCACTGAAAAACTTCACCGCTCTGGGCGGCCGCCCCCTGGCCGTCTGCCCCGACTGGTTCGCCACCGGCGAGAGCTACACCTACTGTGAACTGGGCCTGTAGGGAAAAGGCAGGGGCTTTACCAAAGGAAAGCCCGCGTTTCAGCGAGAGATAAAGGGCCAGCCCGAGGATCGTCACCAGCGCGACCCCGAGCAGGTTGAGGCCGATGCCGCTTAAATATGCGCTGTTAAAGGTCATGGTCGCTCCTCATGAAAACCGTTTTTCAACTGGATATGCTGCCGCAGCCGGACGATACCACCTGCGGCCCCACCTGCCTCCATGCGGTCTATCGTTATTTCGACGATCCCCTGCCCCTGCGGCAAGTGATCGAGGAGGTGCATGTCCTGGAAGGGGGCGGCACCCTGGAGGTGCTGCTGGCCTGCCATGCCCTGCGCCGCGGTTATCGGGCGACGATCTACACCTACAACCTGCAAATCTTTGATCCCACCTGGTTTGCGCCCGGCGCCAAGGTCGATCTCGCCGCCAAGCTCAAGGCCCAGATGGCGGTGAAGGAAAAGCCGAAACTGGCGGTGGCCACCGAGGCCTACCTGGAATATCTGCGGCTGGGGGGCGAAATCCGCTTTCAGGATCTCAGCGGCCGGCTGCTGCGCAAATACCTCAAGCAGGAGACCCCGATTCTTTGCGGCCTTTCGGCCACCTATCTCTATCATTGCGCCCGCGAGCATCACCCGGACCCAAACCAGCCTACCATGCAATATAACGATGTCAAGGGCACCCCAACCGGCCATTTCGTGGTATTATGCGGCTATGATATGGAAACCCGCCAGGTGCTGGTGGCCGATCCGGCCCACCAAAACCCCCTGGGAGGCGATAAGCAGCATTACTCAGTGAGCATCGACCGGCTGCTGGGGGCGATCATGCTGGGGATCATGACCTACGACGGCAACCTGCTCATCCTCAAAAAAGGGCAAAAATGGTAAAACCGGGGAACTGAACCATGCGCACCACCCTGATCATCGTCGACAACCCGAAATACTGGCCCCTGACCCTGGAAGGGGTGGAGGTGGTGCCGGCCCGCAAGTACCTGACCGATCCGGCCTACACCAATCTCCGTCACACCAAAGTATACAACCTTTGCCGCTCGTATCGCTATCAGGCGGTGGGTTATTACGTCTCGCTGCTGGCCGAGGCCCGGGGCCACCGGCCGGTGCCGCGCCTGGCCGCGATTCAGGACATGAAATTGCAGACCATGGTCCGTTTTGTTTCCGACGATCTCGACAGCCTGATTCAGCAGAGCTTGGCCCCGATCCAGTCCGACCGCTTTACCCTCAGCATCTACTTCGGCCGCAACCTGGCCAAGCGTTACGACCGGCTTAGCGCCAACCTTTTTCGCACCTTCCACTCCCCCCTCCTCCGAGCCCAGTTCGTCTTTCAGAAAAAATGGGTGCTCCAGAGCATCAATCCCATTGCAGGCAACGATATTCCGGACAGTCACCGCCCCTTTGTGCTTGAAGTAGCGCAAGAATATTTCAACCGCCGCCAGAGCGTACCCAAAAAGGTCGAGTCCCGCTACGACCTGGCCATTCTCTGGAATCCGGAGGAAAAGGCCTCGCCCTCCAACGACAAGGCGCTGAAAAAATTCATCAAGGCGGCCAATGCCATCCAGCTCCACGCCGAGCTGATCCGCAAGGAGGATTTCAGCCAGCTCGCCGAATATGACGCCCTTTTCATCCGGGAGACCACCAACGTCAACCACCACACCTACCGCTTTGCCCGGCGGGCGGCGGCCGACGGCCTGGTGGTGATCGACGACCCGGAATCGATCCTTAAATGCACCAACAAGGTCTTTCTCGCCGAGTTGCTCCAGCACAATCACATCCCCACCCCCAAGACCATGATCGTCCACCGGGACAACCTGGAGACGGTGCAGGCCCAACTGGGGCTGCCCTGCATCCTCAAAAAACCGGACAGCTCCTTTTCCCAGGGGGTGCTCAAGGCCTCCAGCCGTGAGGAGTTTCTGACCCACGCCCAGAAGATGCTGGCGGAATCGGAACTGATCATCGCCCAGCAGTTCCTGCCCACCGACTACGACTGGCGGATCGGGATCATGGACAATCAGCCCCTGTTCGCCTGCAAATATTTCATGGCCCGCAATCACTGGCAGGTAATCCAGCACCGGGAAGACGGCAGCAAACGGGAAGGCAACGTCACCACCCTGGCGGTGGAGGATGCCCCGGCCAAGGTGGTAAAAACCGCGCTCAAGGCCGCCAACCTGATCGGCAACGGTCTTTACGGGGTGGATTTAAAGCAGGTGGGCAACAAGATTTACGTGATCGAGGTCAACGACAATCCCAGCATTGACGCCGGCCTGGAAGATCTGGTGCTGAAGGACAATCTCTACCTCCGGATCATGGCCTCCTTCCTGCGCCGGATCGAGCAGCGCAAAAAACCGGTCTGCGACAAGCCATGAGCGAGCCGCTTCGGGAACACCCGCCGTTTCATCTCTTTGAGGTGGTGGGGCTTGAGCTGGAATACATGATCGTGGATCGGGCCGACCTGGACGTTCGGCCCCTGAGCGATCAGGTGTTGCGGGCGGTAACCGGCGATTTCCTGCCCGATTACGAAAAGCCGGGAATTTCCTGGTCCAATGAACTGGCCCTCCACGTCATCGAACTCAAGACCAGCGAACCGGCCCCGGCCCCGGCCGCCGTCCTTCCCCTCTTCCAGGCCGATGTCGGCCGGATAAACCAAATCCTGGGCCAATTCGAGGCGCGGTTGATGCCCGGCGGTGCCCATCCCTGGATGGACCCCTTCCGGGAAACCAAACTCTGGCCCCACGCCTACAACGCAATCTATGAAAGCTATCACCGGATTTTCGACTGCCGGGGGCATGGCTGGTCAAATCTGCAAAGCTGCCACCTCAACCTCCCCTTTGCCGGTGACGAGGAATTCGGCCGCCTCCATGCCGCGATCCGGGTGCTATTGCCCCTGATCCCGGCCCTGGCCGCTTCCACCCCGATCGTGGACGGCCAACGCCAGGCCTCGCTGGACCATCGCTTGGAGGTGTACAAAACCAATTCGGCCCGGGTTCCCTCCCTGACCGGGGCAGTGATTCCGGAACCGGTTTTCAGCCAGGATGAGTATCAGCGGCAGATTCTCCAGCCGATCTACGACGATATTCGCCCTCTGGACCCGGCCGGGGTGCTGCATGGGGAATGGCTCAACGCCCGGGGGGCAATTGCCCGCTTTGACCGCTCGGCCATTGAAATCAGGATCATCGATGTTCAGGAATGCCCCTTGGCCGATCTGGCGGTGGCGGAGTTGCTGATCGCGGTTTTAAAGGAGCTGACGGAGGAACGCCACGCCGACCTGGCCAGCCAGCAGGGGCAGGAGACCGAGGCGCTGGCTGCGATTTTCAACCAAGTGGTGCGGGAGGCGGATCGCGCCCTGATCAGCGACTCCGGTTATCTCGCCCTGTTCGGATTGACCGGAGAGGGGCCGCTGACCGCCGGGGAAATCTGGCAACGGCTGTACAAACGGCAAGGGGAGCAAGGCGGGATTGCCCCGGAATTCCTCGCTCCCCTTCAGTTAATCATGGAACAGGGCTGCCTGGCCCGGCGGATGCTCAACTTCCTGGCCAACGATTCTTCCCGTCCCAACCTGACCCGCCTGGGCCGCCGCCTCTGCGACTGCCTGGCCCAGGGGGTACTTTTCGACCTTCGCGCTTAATCGACCTTTTTCAGGTTCATGCCGCACTTGCACTGGCCGGGCTGGTCGGAAACGGTGTTGCAGAAGCAGGAGCCTCCGCAGTTGCAAAAATAGAGGCCGCTGCCCTTGAGATTCACCCTTTTGACCGGCTTGCCGCAGCTGCACTTGCCGGCGTCCTTGGGATCGAGGGTACAGGCGCAACCTTCATGGCACTGGCAGACCAGGGCCTCGTTGCCCTCGACTTTCAGAATATGGCCCCATTTAAGGGGCTGGCCGCAACGACAAACCCCGGGCTTGACGCTGACCGTGTTGCAATCGCAGCCCGCCCCGCAGGCGCAGGTATAAAGCACGTCCTGGCGCTGCTCCTGATTCTGCGGCATCATCATGCCCTGGCCGTGCTGATGCTGTCCGTGCTGGGCATGACCGGCCATCGGCACGGCTTCGACCTGTTTGCACTTGCATGTGCAGGGGCAGGTCGCCCCGTGCTGCTGGCCGCCCGCCGCCGTTGTGGCCAGCGTCGCCGCGGTTTCAGGCTGAGTGGTGACGCAGCCAGACAGCAAAAAAAGACCTCCGATCAGCAACATGAAAAAGGCGCTTCGTTTCATTTTTCTTCTCCTTGAATAGTTCTTGAATGAGGTTCCAAGGCTCTATGACTACCACAAGTTGGTACTGTCCGGCAAAACAATTTACAGGCATTTGACGCTCCCCGGCTTCCCGTGTACACTTTCAGCCATGAAGCAAATCAATCTGCCCCGTCTGGCCGTGTCCGGTCTTGATCAGGCCGCCGGCTCCTTTTTTCGCCTGCTCAAGGGCTCGGCCCTCAAGGCCGGCCTACCCCCCGGCACCCCGGTCCATGTCGGGGAGCATAAAAGCGCGGAGGTGCGGATCACGGTCATTGATTACGACCGTGGCGGCTGCCGGATAACCACCCCGGCCGAGGCCGGGGAGTGCGCCGCCTTCCGCAACCCGGACACCGTCACCTGGATCAACGTGGACGGCCTCCACCGGGTGGAGCTGATTGAAAAAATCTGCGCCTGCTTCGATCTCCACGCCCTCACCGTAGAGGACATCTGCAACACCACCCAGCGCCCCAAGCTGGACATTTTTGACGACCACCTCTTCCTGGTCGCCCGGATGCAGAGCTATAACCCGGTTGGACGTTGCCTGGAGTCGGAGCAATTCAGCCTGGTGTTGGGCCGCGATTTTGTCCTCACTTTCCAGGAAAAAGCCGGGGATGTCTTTGACGGGGTGCGGCGGCGAATCACCAGCGGCAAGGGGAAAATCCGCACGATGGGAGCCGATTATCTGGCCTACGCCATGCTTGATGCGGTGGTGGACAACTATTTTACCGTTCTGGAGAGCTTGGGCGAGGAAATCGAGAACATCGAGGATGAGGTGCTCGGCAATCCCCGGCCGGAAACGGTGTCGCAAATCCATCGTCTGCGGCGGGAGCTGATCCTGCTCCGCAAATCGGTCTGGCCGTTGCGGGAGGTGATCAACAGCCTGATGCGCCATGACGAAAACGACCTGCTCGGGGCCGGGATCGCCATCTACCTGAAAGATCTCTACGACCACACCATCCAGGTGATCGACACGGTGGAAACCTATCGGGACGTGATCACCGGCCTGCTCGATGTCTATCTCTCAAGCCTCAGCCACCGGCTGAACGAGATTATGAAGGTACTCACCATCTTTGCGGTAATCTTCATTCCGTTGACCTTTATCGTCGGCCTCTATGGAATGAATTTCGATCCGGCCAGCAGCCCCTGGAATATGCCGGAGCTGCGCTGGTACTGGGGTTATCCCGCGGCGCTCGGGCTGATGGCGGCGATTGCCGGCGGGATGCTCATCTATTTTAAACGAAAAAATTGGTTCTGAAAGGCGACCCACTTATGACCACTACCAGCAAACTGCATGACCTGATCATCATCGGTAGCGGCCCCGGCGGTCTCACCGCCGGCATCTACGCCCAACGGGCGGCTCTCGACACGGTGCTCATCGACAAGGGCGCGCCCGGCGGCCAGCTCAACAACACCGACATTATCGAAAATTGGCCCGGCACCAAGGAGATCAAGGGGGCGGAACTGGCGGCGGCAATGACCGAGCATGCCCAATCATACGGCCTGGAAATTCTGTCCCGGGAGGTAAGCGAGATCGAACCGGGCGAGGATTATCACCGGCTGCGGCTGGATAACGGTGAAGAGTTGGGAGCGCTGGCGGTAATCCTCGCCACCGGCGGTCGCCCTCGGCTGCTGGGAGTGCCGGGCGAACAGGAAAATTACGGCCGGGGGGTCTCCTACTGCGCGGTCTGCGACGGCTTTTTCTTCCGCAACAAACGGGTGGCGGTGGTGGGCGGCGGCGACGCGGCCCTGGAAGAGGCGCTCTTTCTCGCCAAGGTGGCGGCAAAGGTGCATGTCATCCACCGCCGCGACCAGTTCCGGGCCGGGATGATCCTCCAGAAACGGGTCCAGGCCGACCCCAAAATCGAATTGGTCATGGACACGGTGGTGAGCGAGATAGTGGCCGATGCCGGCGGGGTCACCGGGGTGGCGCTGGCCGACCCCAAAAGCGGGGCCGCCAAGGGCAAGCTGGCGGTAGACGGGGTGTTCATCTTCATCGGCTTTGAGCCGAACAACGCCCTGGTGCCGGCCGGGATCAAGCTCAACAGCAACGGCTTCGTGGTCACCGACGAGAAACGCGAGACCGCGATTGCCGGCATCTTCGCGATCGGCGACCTGCGGGAGCAATACGTCAAGCAGGTGGTCACCGCCGCCGCCGACGGCTGCATCGCCGCCCAGGCCGCCGCCCACTACATCGAAAACCGCAAATAGCGTTTTGTCACAATGCCTGCGCCTGAATAAAGCGGGATTATCCCCAAGAGTCGGCGCGATCGTCTAAGAGCGCCACGATTTTTTCCACGACTTTCGGGGACTCATCCATCGCAAGCCGAACATTCAAAATGCGATCATGGTTTTGGCGGCGAACCGGCCAGATATTTGATCTTGAGATTGGCGCCGATCAGCCATTCTCCCCTTGTGCGCTCCGGCAGATTTTTTTTCATTTCCGCGACCGCGGCTTCCGGATCGTCGGCCCCCTTGGCGGCCAGTTCCTTGGCCTTGCGGTCGAAAATGGCGATATATTCCTTCATCTCGGCCACGTCCTTTTGGTTCGACAGAGGGCCATGACCGGGGATGATGACCTCCGCCTCCAGGCCCGCCAGCAAGTCCAGCGTCCGCTGCCATCCAGAAATATCGCCTTCGCCCATGTACGGGTGAACGTCGGTGAACAGAACATCACCGGCAAAAACCACCTTCTCGCCCGGCAGGTGGACCAGAATGCTGCCCGCCGAATGGGAAGGGGCGGGATAGATGAGTTCCACCTCAACCCCGCCCAAGTCCAGTTGCAGGCGGTCGCTGAAGGTCAGATCCGGACAGGCGATCTCGGTGCCGGCCAGATCCTCCGGGGTCAAGCCGTATTGACCGGCATTGGCCAGGACATTGGCCGCCTGTTGCCTCATATTGCTGCCGTCCGCGGCATGGGCGATGATGGTGGCGCCGAGCCGGGCAAACTCCGCATTGCCGAAGGCGTGGTCGAGATGATGATGGGTGTTGATCACATATTTGACGGGCTTTCCGGAAATGGCGGCGATATCCCGCAGGAACCGTTGGGCTTCCTTGGCGGAAACCAAGGTATCGACTACCGCGATCCCATTTTCGCCGATGATGATCCCGGCATTGGCGCCAAAGCTGTTGGCCGGCGAGGTGTCCTGGGCGTCCACATAGGCGTAGACCCGTTCAGTAATACGAACCAGGCCGCCGGCCTGGGCCGTGTTGGCCAGCAGCAACAAACAGCACACCACGATCAAACCATTTGCCAATCTTCTCATTCTTTCCTCCTGTTGCTTAGTTGTTTTCATTCGCTGATTACAGCGGCCCCAAGGCAGGATTCGGCCGCCGCGGCTCGACCGCCCCAAGGGTATCACCACCAGTGGCTTCCATCCTCTCCATGCCGCACCATAACACCCCGATGGCGGCCAAAAACCCCCAACAGCAGAACCGCTGCCAGCCAGCTTGCTGGCCTCGGCAACGAGTCCCTATATTGTTTGTCTCTGGTCATGCCATTATTCTCCTGTCGAACGCCGAATCAAGGTGGGGGTTTTAACCCTCCCAAGCGGAGACAATAAACAAGGACAACTCGTTGACTTCGGCGTAACTCTAGATGCAAACGGCCCATTTTCCAAAAACTGCCCGCGCATCGGCGACTGCTTCCGGGAGATGAATGCTCGCCGAAATCACCTACCGGTGTCGCACCCATACGAGAAGAAAACTGCGGCTCAGTCTCAGCATCTCAAGGCCCAGGAACGAAACCAATTCGTCGCAAAACTCCGCATCGCGTACGCAGACTTCGCGGCGCTTATACCAACAACAACAGCATGACCCGAAAGATTCCAAGCATTCCAGGCGGCTACGTCGCCAGGAATCACCCGAGAACTAAAACATGCAAAAAGTTGCATATTGCTACCAATTGCCCTATATTGAAAATCTGGTAATGACTTCAATATAAGAGGTGCCGAGATGTCCACCGCCGTAAAAATTTCCAGCGGCCTGTTAAGCGAGGCGCGGAAATACAGTAAAATAGATCACCGGTCCCTCACCGGGCAGATCGAGCATTGGGCCAAAATCGGCAAATGCGCCGAGGAGAATCCCGACCTTACCTATGATTTGATCAAAGAGATATTTATTGGGATGGCCGAGCTGGAGCAGGGGGAAAAAGAGGAGTATCAATTCGGTTGAGGGAGCTATGAAGGTTTATCTATCAAGTTCCTTCGGGAAAAAGATCAAAAAATTCAAGCCACAAGAAAAACTGGCCTTAGACCGTGAAATCAAAAAAATCATGGCAGACCCCGCCCTCGGTTCGGAAAAGAAGGGCGATTTGAGGGGTGTTTTGGTCCATAAATGCAAAATCGTAAACACCTTGTTTCTTTTGTCATATCGAGTGGTTGGCGAAGATATTGAGTTGATCGCGATAGGGCCGCACGAAAACTATTATCGGGATCTGAAGGCGTATTTAAAGAGGAAGGTTGATGCCTGATCCGCTTGCCATTTGCTTTCGCCGGTTGCTGCTGCTGGGGCTGGGGTTGGCGCTGTTGGGGGCAACGATTCCGGCCCGGGCGAACACCCCGGCCCCGGCCCACGACCCCGAGGCGGTTTACCGGCAGGTGCGGGAGTTCTTTCATCAAACCCTGCTCCACAGCGTCGAGGGCCACGACCGGGCCACCTGGCAGCGGGCGGTGGAGGGCTTTCGCCGCCTTTGCCGGGAAAACCCCACCCATGAGGTGGCGCCCAAGAGCCTCTTCATGCTGGGCAACATCCATCACACCATGTACAAACGGGCCGGCAGCCCCCTGGACCTGGGGGAGGCGATCACCTATTACGAAGACCTTCAGGCCCGCTTCCCCGAACATTATCTGGCCGACGACGCCCTTTTCCTCCTCGGCCATATCCTGCGCCACGACAAGCAGGAACCGGAACGGGCCGGCCGCGCCTTTGCCCGCCTGCTCGCCCTCTATCCGAACGGCGACATGGCAACCAGGGCCGAAGAGGAACTGCGGGCCTTGAAGGGCGAAGCCGCCCCGCCGCCCCGGGAAATCGTGGCCGACCAGGTCAAGAAAACCATCACCGCCAAGGGCGCCGCAACCCCTCCCCCCTCTCTGGCCCAGCAGCTTGGCCTTGGCATCCGGCGGGTGGTGATCGATCCCGGCCACGGCGGCAAAGACCCCGGCGCGATCAGCCCTTCCGGCCTCCAGGAAAAGGAAGTCACCCTGCGGGTAGCCAAGCAGTTGGCCGAGGAACTGCGGGCCAAGCTGGGCTGCGAGGTGATTCTTACCCGCGACCGGGATGTCTTCGTTTCCCTGGAGGAACGGATCGCCATTGCCAACCGCCGGGAAGCCGACCTCTTTATCTCCCTGCACGTCAATTCCGCCCCCAACCGGGCGGCCAAGGGTCTGGAAACCTATATCCTCGATCTGGCCACCGACCAGGAATCGATGCGGGTGGCGGCCCAGGAAAACGCCTCCTCAACCCGTAGTTTCAGCGATCTCCAGGGGATTCTCATGGACTTGATGCACAACGCCAAGGCCAACGAATCGCTCAAGCTGGCCGGCACGGTGCAGGAAAACATGGTAAGCGGGCTGCGCCAGAGCCACGGCGAGGTCAAGGACCTGGGGGTGAAAAAGGCCCCCTTTATCGTCCTCCTCGGGGCCAAAATGCCGGCGGTGCTGGTGGAAATCGGCTTTATCAGCAACCCCCAGGAGGAAGAGCGGCTGCGCAGCCAACCCTACCTGGCCCAGGTGGCCCGCAAAATCGCGGGCGGGGTGGCCGAATACGCCGGCACCCTCAGCCTGGCCGCCGCCAGCCGGCGTTAACCTGCGGCGGCGGCACCGAGGCCTTTTTTCCCTCCATCAGCGTCCCTCCTTGAGGTCGCGGCCCTGGAGGAAACGGTGGATCGATTCCGCCGCCTGCCGGGCCTGATGGACCGCCTTGGCCACGGTCTGGGGGCCGAGAACCGCATCGCCGGCCGCAAACACCCACGGCACCGAACACTGCATGGTAAGCTCGTCCACCTGATAGGTGCCCCAGCGGCTCATCGCCAGTTCCAGGCCGCTACCGGCCGTGGGATCGACGTCCTGGCTGATGGCCGGGATGATCGCGTCCGCCTCGATCATGAAGTTGGAACCCTCCACCGGCTCCGGCCGGCAACGGCCCGAGGCATCGCATTCGCCCAGCTTCATCCGGATGCACTCGATCCGCCGCAGCCGCCCGTTTTCGCCGTGAATCTTTACCGGCGCCGCCAGGGTCTCGATCCGCACCCCTTCCTCTTCCAGGTGATGAATCTCCGCCTTGCTGGCCGGCATTTCCTCCCGACCCCGGCGGTAGAGGATGAAGACCTGATCGGAGCCGGTGCGGAGAGCGGTGCGGGCGCAGTCGATGGCCACGTTGCCGCCCCCGACCACCACCACGTTGCGGCCCAGGTTGCCGGCTTCGCCCAGGTTCACCCGCCGCAGGTAATCGACCCCGTGGATCACCCCGCACAAATCCTCGCCTTCCACTCCCAGCTTGCGGCTGGCGTGCGCCCCCGGCCCCAGAAAGACCGCCTCGAAGCCCTCGTTTTTGAGCTCGGCCAGACTCTTGTCCCGGCCGATGGTCACTCCGGGAACAATCTCCACCCCGCAGTTGCGGAGGGCGGCGAATTCCCCCTCGATCACCGGCCGCGGCAGCCGGTAGGGCGGAATCCCCACCGTCAGCATCCCGCCCAGCAGCGGCAGGCTCTCAAAGATGGTGCAGGCGTAACCTTCGTGGGCCAGGTAATAGGCTACCGACATCCCGGCCGGGCCGGAACCGACAATGGCCACCTTGCGATGATTGGGCAGGGCGCAGGGCTGGAGCAGGCTTTTTTGGTTGGCCACCATCCAGTCGACGATGTAGCGTTCCAACATCCCGATCGCCACCGGCTCGCCCTTCTTGCCCCGGATGCAGTGGCCTTCGCACTGGAACTCGTGGGGGCAGACCCGGGAGCAGATGGCGGGCAGGGAGTTGGTCTGGCGATCGAGCCAGTAGGCCTCCTCGATCTTGCCCTCCCGCAACAGGCGGATAAAGCCGGGGATGTCGTTGTGAATCGGACATCCCTCCCGGCAGAGAGGCTTTTTGCATTGCAGGCAGCGCTCCGCCT
Source organism: Desulfobulbaceae bacterium UBA5628 (assembly GCA_002421565.1). Taxonomy (GTDB): domain Bacteria; phylum Desulfobacterota; class Desulfobulbia; order Desulfobulbales; family Desulfurivibrionaceae; genus UBA5628. Next base: position 15,259 of record DIKC01000016.1, read on the forward strand.
CCTGCTGGGCGGCGGCGGCATCGTAACCGGACACCACTTCCGAGAAATTGCCGATCCGGGTAGCGGCCGGCAACTCCTTGGGCTGCTGCCGGGGAATAGCTAAACGTTCCTTGGTTTCCATCCTCCTGCTTCCTCCTTTTCCCATGCAATCGAGTCGGCCGGAACCTAAAGAGCTTGACAAAAAGTGGCCCGGCACCCTATTTATAGAAGTCACTTTACGGACTTTACCGCTTCTTTACTGGGATTATCTAATGAAAGTCGAATTCATCAACCCCTTTCTCAATGCCGCCAAAAACGTCCTGGAGACCATGGCCCAGACCAAGGTTCATCCCGGCAAGCCCCACCTGAAAGAAGGAAACGCCTCCTACGGCGAGGTTACCGGCATCATCGGCATGACCTCCGACGACATCAGCGGCTCGATGATCGTCAGCTTTTCGGAAAAATGCATCCTGAAAATCGTGGCCAATATGCTGATGGAAGATCTCCGGCCCAAGATCGACGAAGAAGTGGTGGACGCAGTGGGTGAGATCACCAACATGATCTNNGATCTGCGGCGGCGCCAAGGCGGAACTGGCCAAGGTCAGCCACAAATTCGATCTGGCCACCCCAACCATGGTGGTGGGCAAAGGGGTGGAAATTTCCTACTACTCCAAAGACCCCACCGTGGTGATTCCCTTTGATACCGAGGACGGCCCCTTTGTGGTCGAGGCCAATCTGAGCCACCGAGGGTAGGCCACCGGCAAACTCGCCCTTTTTCTTATTATAAAAAAAGCCGCGCAGATAAGCTCTGGGCGGCTTTTTTTGTGCTTATCGCCGAGACAAACTCGGCTTACAGCAAACTTTACCGGGGTTTACGCTCCGCCACCTTGAGGCGGCTTAAAGCGCGCTGCATGGCCGCCTCGGCCCGCACCCGGTCGATTTTTTCCTGCTGGGCGATGGCGGCGGCCAGCCGCTTTTCGGCCCGTTCCTTGGCCCGCAGGGCGCGATCGACATCGATGTCGGTTCCCCGCTCGGCGCTTTCCACCAGAAAGGTCACCTTGTTGTTGGAGACCTCGCAGAAGCCGCCGCTGACCATCAGGGTTTCGTCATGGCCCGCCTTGCGGTAGGACATGACCCCGACCTTGATGGTGCTCAAGAGCGGGGCATGATTGGGCAGCACCCCGAATTCACCGGCGTAGCCCGGCGCCATGACCAGATCCACCTGCTCACTGACCACCGCGCCCCTGGGGGTCACCACTTCAAGTTGCAATTTTTCAGCCATTCCTGAACCTCATCAGACTTTGCGGTGCTGCTGGGCGATTTACGCGGTGGCCTTTTCTTTGTTGGCCTTCTCTATCGCCTCTTCGATGGTGCCGACCATGTAGAAGGCCTG
>DIKC01000016.1:16690-16819 GCA_002421565.1 Desulfobulbaceae bacterium UBA5628
ACTTGCCGGCCATGCCGGTGAAGGTTTCCGCGACGGTGAAGGGCTGGGAAAGGAAGCGCTGAATCTTCCGGGCCCGGCCTACGGTCAACTGGTCTTCCTCGGAAAGTTCGTCCATCCCGAGGATGGCGA
>DIKC01000089.1:0-525 GCA_002421565.1 Desulfobulbaceae bacterium UBA5628
CAGGGCGCGGCCCTGCTCAATGAGATGGCCGGGGGCATGGAACTGGCGGATTTGCTGCCCGCGCCGCCGCCGCTGCTTCCCGCTATGGCCCTGGACTTGGGTACCACCCACCTGGAGGCGGTGCTGCTCGATCTGCTCACCGGCCGGGAATTGGGGCGGGCGACCCGGGAAAACAGCCAGATCGCCCAAGGCGCCGACATCCTCGGCCGGATTCATTTCGCGGCCCGCGAGGGGGGGCTGGAGTTGCTCCACCGGGCCATGATCGCCGATATCAACGCCCTGGCCGGGGAATTGGCGGCCGGTCAGGGGCTGGTCGCCGCCGAAATCCGCGCCCTGAGCGTGGCGGGCAACACCGCCATGACCCATTTCCTGCTCAAGCTCAATCCCTATCATCTCTGTCGGGAGCCTTATATTCCGGTGCTCAATTCCACTGATCCCTTTGCGGCCGCCGAGCTGGGGCTTGACCTTCATCCGGCCGCCCCGGTCTGGGTGGCGCCCAACGTGGGCAGCTATTTCGGCGGCGAT
>DIKC01000089.1:575-23523 GCA_002421565.1 Desulfobulbaceae bacterium UBA5628
TGTCGGCACCAACGCCGAGGTGGTGATCGGCAACCGGGAGTGGCTGATGGCCTGCGCCGGGGCCGCCGGCCCGGCCCTGGAGGGTGGGGTGGCGAAAATGGGAATGCGGGCCGGGCCAGGGGCCATTGAGCGGGTGAGCATCGACCCGGACTCCGGCCGCCTCTCCTACAGCACCATCGGAAACACCCCGCCCAAGGGGATCTGCGGCTCCGGGATCATCGACCTGATGGCCGCCCTTTATCTCGCCGGGATGATCGACCTGCGCGGCAAGCTGCTGCCGGAAAAGGCCGGGGAGCGCTACTTGGCCGAGCCGGATGCCCCGGCCTTCCTGGTGGCCCCGGCCGAAGAAGCGGCCGACGGCCGGCCGGTCACGGTCAGCCAGCTCGATCTCGACGCCCTGATCCGCTCCAAGGCGGCGATGTACGCCATTCTCACCACCTTGGTCAGCCAGGTGGGGCTTGCTTTTGGCGAGATTGCCAAAATATACGTGGCCGGGGCCTTTGGCCGCCACATCGCCCCCCGCCAGGCCATTGTCCTGGGGATGCTTCCCGATCTGCCGCCGGCGGTTTATCAGCCGGTGGGCAACAGTTCCCTGGCCGGGGCGGTTAAGGCCCTGCTGGATAGCGAGGCCCGCCAACGGGTGGGGGAAGCGGCCCGCCGGATCACCTATCTGGAACTCAACGTCAACCAGGAATTCATGCTCCGTTTTTCCGGCGCCCGCCTGATCCCCCACACCGATAACCATTTATTCCCCTCGGTACCCTTCCGCCCCTAGGCGGCTACCGGCCGTCGCCGACCGGTGGTCAACGGTAGCGGAGGGAAGGCAGAATCCGGTTGATGCCCCAGAAGAGGATGAACGGCATGACGGCAACGGTGAGCGCGCCCAGCAACCCTTCCCGGTATGTTTCCAGGTTGTGCGGAATGATCGGCAAATGGTAGTGCATGTAACCGGCAAAGGAGAGGGAGAATGCCTGGCCGCCGATTACCACGTTCCATCGCATCATAAAGACCCCGTAAAGCACGAGCAGCAGGGCCACGACCGTTTTGCCGATGGTCCTCCGCGGTAGCAGCAACAGGAAAAAGGGAACCAGATTGCCGAGGCCGTATTGCAGTACAAAGATGTTGACGAAGTCCTTGCCGTACATCACCGAGCGGAGGATATCCCAGGATTTCATGGCTGTATAGCCGCGAAAGATGAGATCCAGCAGTTCCAGGCTGATGGCCGCCACCAGAAAACCGAGCAGATAGCGGGCCGCCTTGTTGATCACCTCCAACTCCGCCCCTCCGATCGCGGTCGCCGCGTCGGCATGGCTGCTACGCTGGCGGAACTGGTGCCATTTCATGATCACGATATAGGTCAGCATGCAGAGGGCAATGCCGGAAACCACCGCCGACATGATGAAGATCACCGGCATGAGCGGCGACATCCAGAGGGCGTTGGCCTTGACCGAGCCGAAAATGAATCCGGCATAGCCGTGCAGGAAACAGGCCACCGGAATCCCGATCCCGGCCAGCAGTTTCACCGCTTTTTTGTCCTTGGTCAGGGCGGTTTCGCTAAGATCATAAGCCCCCAAGGTCAATGTTCGGTAGAGGGCGCGTTTCATGGTTGTTGCCACGCCCGTTTGGCCGGTAAGCGCCGTCGCCTGCTCCACGATGAAGCGCCGATAGACAAACCAGATTTCGCTGATCACGATCATGCCGTAGGTGGAGAATACGATCCCGAAAGCAGCGATGGCCGAGGTGAAATGCGGGGTCAGGAGGGGGTTGGCGGCCCGCAGGGGCTGTTGCAGGTGGAGCAGTAGCGGCAAGGCCGCCACCGGTAGCAACGCCAGGGAAAAGACCAGGGAGAAACGCGCCAATTCCTTTAAATCCTGCTGGCCAAAGACATGGTACAGCGAGGAAAGGACAAAGGCTCCGGCCACCAGTCCGGTCATGTACGGATACATCACGATCTGGATGCTCCAGTAGATGAATTCATTGGGATAGACAAACAGTTCCTTGGTTGTCCACTCCAGGCCGTGTACCACCATTTCTTCCGCCATTCGTCCTACCTCACTTCGTTGTCCAGGCCGATATAGAAGACCTGGGGTTTTGTCCCGTATTCATCCTTGAGCACCGCTACCCGTGTGGTCATGATCGTTTGGGTGACCGGGTCATCCTGATCTTTCAGGTTGCCGATCCGGCGGGCGCCGAAGGGGCAGGCCTGGACGCAGGCGGTGGTCAGTCCCTGGCTGATCCGGTGATAGCAGAAGTTGCATTTTTCCGCCACTTTATGAACTGGATGGAAAAAACGAACCCCGTACGGACAGGCCATGATGCAGTAACCGCAACCGATGCACCAGGAACGATCCACCAGCACTACCCCGTCGCGGGTCTGATAGGTGGCGCCGACCGGACAAACCTGGACGCAGGCGGGGTTTTCGCACTGATTGCAGAGCTTGGGCACGAAAAATGCCTTGCTGATGGAGGCGGGATCGATCTCTTGGCCGGCGACCCGCTCGGAAACAAAGCCATCCCGACCGCCCAGCGGCGAGTCGATATGGGTCGCGCCATCTTTGGTGACTACGTAACGCTCAACCCAGGTGCGGGTTACCGGAACCTCATAGGGAATCTCGTTCTCCCGCTTGCAGGCCGCCACACACAGGCCGCAGCCCACGCATTTGTGGGTGTCCACCAGAAATACCCAGCGGGTGTCCGCCTCGCCGACCGCAGCCCGGGCCTGGTCCGGACTCAGGAACCGGAAAGCGCTCAGGGGAATGACGGCCGTCACTATTCCCGCGAGCGAACCTTGCAAGAATTTTCTTCGCGTACTGGCCATTACGGCGCCTCCTGGTCGGGCTTGTGCGGATTATGGCATTCGCTGCACAGGGCTTCGGGGTAATGGGTGGCCGGTTCGATCCCTTTGAGGGCGCCTCTGAGGCTGGTCGGGTAAGGAAGCAGGGCATGACAACGGAGGCAGAGGTCGCGGCCGCGATCGATCGGGAGCAGTGCGGGGTTATCGGGATGGGCCAGAGCCGGGCCGTGGCAATTCTCGCATTGAATATCACGGTGCCTTGAAGCCGTTGCCGCCACGGCCTGTTCCTCATGGCATTCCAGGCATCCGGCCTTGCCCTGGTACTTCACCGGCATTGTTCGCCATTCGTCAATATTACTCAGACGATGGAACCCATAGGTGAAATTCCGGCCATGAATCCCGAAATCAGCCGGGGCCATGAACTGGCGCAGCAACAGGATCAGGGCGACGATTCCCAGCGCCACCCAGAGTGGACGCCACACATGATTTTTCATCAGTACCTCCTGGCCGGCGACGATAGTCTTTTACTCTCTATATCACGTTGAGGTAGTTAGATGCAACGGTTGCGGGCAGCGGCCGGAGTATGGTATAGACGGGGCCATGAATAATAACGGCGCCGCGCCGCCGGTGGGGCCAGACCCCAACCGGCGGCGCAATTCCAAAAAGACCGGTAGGGAACGATTGCAGGAATTCCTGGCGGTTTTCAGCAAGGATGACGATGTTCTGGTGGTGATCAACGCCGACCCGGACGCCCTGGCCAGCGCGATGGCGGTGAAACGGCTGTTGCGCTACCGGGTGAAGAATGTCACCATCGCCTATCCCAACGAGATTCGGCGGCTCAACAATCTGGTCATGCTCGACCTGCTCAAAATTCAGGCCGAGCGGCTCCACACCGTCAAGCCCGCCGATTACAGCAAGCGGGTGATGCTCGATTCCCAGCCCAGCCATCTGCCGTCATTCGAGAATATCACCTTTGACGCGGTTATCGACCACCATCCGGCCAGCAAGGGCTGGCTCGCCACCTTTGTCGATATTCGTAAGGAATACGGGGCCACTGCCTCGATCATGGTGGAATATCTGCGGCTTGCCGGGATCAAGCCCTCGGTCGCCCTGGCCACCGCCCTTTTTTACGCGATCAAGGTCGATACCCAGAATTTTGAAAAACGGGTGACCATGGCCGACGCCATTTCCTTCCGTTATCTCTTCGATCATGCCAACCTCAATCTGGTGCGCAAGATCGAGCTTTCCTCCCTGCGCCGCTCGGAACTCAATTATTTTCGGATCGCCCTCAACGAAATGAAGTTGAGCAAGCAGCGGATTTACGCCCATGTGGGCAAGGTTCCCAGCCCGGACATCCTGGTTCTGATCGCCGATTTTCTCAAACAGGTTAATGAGGCGGCCTGGGTTTTCGTCTCCGGGATTCACAACGACAAGCTGGTGGTGATCTTCCGCTGCGACGGCTACAAGAAAAACGCCGGCAAGCTGGCGGAAAAGGTCTTCAACCAGATCGGTTCGGCCGGCGGCCACCGGGAATCGGCCCGGGCCGAGGTGCCGCTCAAAAACCTGGACAAAGACGCCGCCAACATCACCACCAATACCCTCATCCGCCTGACCACCAAGCACATGTAGTCCGGGATTTCATCTTTCAGCCAGCTGCGCCAGCCGTTGGCGGCCCTTGTCGGTGAGGCGGTATTTCTGCCTGCTGCTGCGCGGCTTGTCTGGGATGGTCATTTCGATCCAGCCGGCTTCCAGGGAAGGGAGCAGATAGGTCTTGCGGAAATGCTCATCGTCTTTCAATCCCAATGCTATTTTAAGCTGCTGTCTGGTCATCTCCCCGGCAAAAGCGGTGAGTAATCTGACTTCCGGGGTAACTTCCGGGGCAACTTCCGGGGTCGAGGACGAGACGGTATTCAGAATCATCCGCAACATGAAGGCGATAAAGGGCGCGGAGTCGGTCGCTTGGGTGCTTTCCTGCAAGGCTTGATAATACTCGGCCTGGTGTGCGAAGATCAGGCTTTCCACCGGGATGTCGGCAAACAACGGATTCCAGCGGGCCAGAATCAGGCTCTGCCACAGCCGTCCCATGCGGCCGTTGCCGTCGGCGAAGGGATGGATGAATTCGAACTCGTAATGAAAGACCGAGCTGGCGATGAGCGGATGGGCGTCGGTGGCGGTCAGCCAGCCGAACAGGTCGGCCATCAGATGCACCACCCGGTTGGCGGGCGGAGCCATGTGGATTACCCGGCCTCCGGCCATCACCCCCACACCGCCGCGCCGGTAGCTGCCCGCCCCGTCGATCAGGCCGGACATCAGAATCCGATGCGCCTCCAGAAGGTCTTTGTCCGTCTCTGGCCGCCAAGTATCGAAGCGGTCGTAGGCGGCCAGGGCGTTTTTCACCTCCTGCACCTCGCGAGGCGGGCCGATGACCCGTTTGCCGTCGAGAATCGCGGTAATCTGCGCCTCGTTTAAGGTGTTGCCCTCGATGGCCAGCGAGCCGTGAATGGTGCGAATGCGATTGATGCGCCGCAGCCGCAAGGCTTTCGCCTGGTCGGTGAGCACGGTCAGCCGGCCGATAGCCTCGCTGATCGCGGCGACCCGGTTCAGGATTTTCGGGGTGATGGTGTAGGGCGGCTGGTATTTCATGCTGCCTTCCTGGGCAAATTTGTTGATTTTTTTAGTGCGAACGAACGACATTTTATCCAACTCATCTACCATGTGTGAAAGGAGTAACGATGCCGTCCCTCGGGGCGGCTTCAGGATCATTCCAAAACTTGCAAAAGCTGCTCTCGAATCTCTTTTGCTGTCGCGCCAAGATCAACGGTGGCAAATCGAATTTCATGGTTCTGGATTACAACAGCCTCGTTAACCATATCGCCCACCGAGGGGTGAAGGGGCAGTCCCGAGGCGTTTTCCGAGAGCGGATCACCATTACCTTCCTGAGACCGCAAGTAGGCGTAAATTTGATAGACATACCCGCTTCTCAATGTTTCTTCCCGATACCAGCCACGGGTGACCACAGAGTTGAACTTTGTATCGATGACGATGCGGCGTCCGGTACCCGAGTGGTCAAGGATAATATCGGTTCGCATGGAGGGAAGGATTTTGTCTATGCCCACACTCTTGCTTTCAACTTGCCAGCCAATCATTTTGCCTGCACCGACGCGCCATTCTCTTTGGGAAAGCACGACATCGTAGAAGCCGGCGATCCCTTTCTCGTAAAGCTTCCGAATCCAGGTTATTTCTCTATCCGGCAACGATAATTGCTTTGCGCCTGCGGCCTCTGTAGGCAGGGCAAGGTTGAAGGCAAGATGGGCCGCAGCAACCATTGGCTGGTCATCTACATCGTGCCTTCCGAAGCGGTCGATGGAAACCTCGCCACGACTCGGGCGTTCCCCGGCTACACCCATGCGTCTCAAGCTTGCCGCCAACGACCGGCATTGGTGTGCCAGCACACCACGGAGAACGATTTTGGATATTTCCTCTAGGGCCGTCCGGACATAGCGGTTTCGGGCAGTATCGATTGTCAACTCATCGAACCGGCAAGCAACCTTCCCGCGATCCAGCAGTCGATGCCTTTCGGTGTTCAGCAGGTCGATGCGCCCGCGTACACGACCAAGAACCGCCTCCCGCGATTGGTAGCCATAACTCAAGTTGCGCTGAATACGGCGCTCGACGCGACGGCAGAGCATTTCTGCGACCAGATCTGGGATATCGTCCGGATTATCCTCTACGGCAACCTTCGCCTTTTCGAGATCCCTGAACAGATCCGATGCGTACAACATAAGCAGCCAAAGGTTGCGCACCGGGATCCGGCCAATCCCTTCATAGGCGTCTGATATCAAGTTGGCTGCGGCAAATGTCACGGTCAGAACCCTTCAAGTAGGCGTTCTCTCGCCTTCCGAGACTTTTCGAGCGCATCGAACCAGTATTCATCAAGTAGTGGGCCGATCTCGGTATCGACAACCTGCCGGAACCATTCCCGGGCTTCACTGATGGGAACACCAAACGGCGGTGTGACATAGCTGTGCCCCACTCGGAACTGAGGACCGAGTCCGGTGTCGGCTGAGATTTCATTATTCAGGGCAATGAGACGCTTCTCGATTTCGACAAGGATTTCTGAATCAATACCGCACTGGGATTGAACCCAATCGTGCCAGGGCTTTCCGAGCGAGGGTTCCAGATCGATGAAGGCGAAACGGCGACGCAGCGCCAGATCGACCAGAGCGAGGGAGCGGTCGGCAATATTCATCGTGCCGATAACATAGAGGTTGTCCGGGATGAAAACACGCTCGCCATCCGACCGTTTATAGGAAAGCTCCAGGGCCTCATTCGGGGTTCTCTTGTCCACCTCAAGCAGCGTCAGCATCTCGCCGAAAATCTGCGCGGGATTCCCGCGATTGATCTCTTCGATGACGACGACATGCCTTGATGTTGGGTCTTTCGCGGCGGCCTTTATCATCTCCATAAAAGGCCCATCTACCAGCGTGAGCTTGCCGTCGCCCACCGGCCGCCAGCCACGAATAAAATCCTCGTAAGAAAGGTTCGGATGAAACTGGACCGCCCGGACTTTGCTGTCGTCGCGTTGCCCCATAAAAGCGAAAGCCAATCGCTTGGCCAGCCAGGTCTTGCCGGTTCCCGGCGGCCCTTGGAGGATCAGATTTTTCTTGGTCCGAAGACGTTCGAGAATCTTTTCGAGTTTTTCCCGCGCGAGGAAACATCCATCGCCCACAATATCGTCTATCGAATACGGCTCAATTGGTCGAGTTTCATCCGCAATCGGAAGTGAAGTAGAAAAGAAATCTGTAAATCGCCTATATTTGCCTAACTCAGCTTGAGGCAAGCTCAACAAGGTCAAGCCTTTTTCAGTAATCTTGACATACCCTCTTCGAGGAAAATCAACCAGTTCCGCCCTTTTCAGATAAGACTTTGCCCACGCTGCACGGTTGTCGAACACGGGTTGCCCTGTCGACTCAAGAGTTACGACATCATACTTTTCGAGTCCCATTTCGGACTTCATTTTTTGGTAGACCTCATTTGCGAGATGCTCCTGCTCGTCTCTTATGAGTCTTAGAAATGGGATCATTAAATCATCAAACTTTGGCAGCAGGCCTCGCAGGTCGTCGGCTATTCCGTCTGGTGAAATTTCTTCATCATCGGTTTCAATATTCTGAATATCCGGGTCAGTCGCGTATGGATTGGCAGCTGTCCCGCTGTCCTTAAAAAGCCAAGCGGCAAGGGAAAGCTCGGGGAATGAATGGACTGGATACGCATCCTCCTGGAAGCGAGCTTCAAGAGTGTCCAGAACCTTCAGGTAATCAGTGGCGTTGCAGCGCCCCTTGGGGCCGTTCATGCCAATCTGAATGTTGAGCTTTTTGCTGATGTAATGCTGGGACTTATCATCCAACGTCGGGAAATTCCAAGGACGAATCCAGTAAAGCCCCATGGTAAGGTTCCAGCCCACTCCCCAAGATTCCGTTGTCTTGTCGTATGCCGCCGCAAATGTCGTCCGAGCTTCCACATCATCCGCTTCCGCGAAAGCAATTGCCTGAGCGAAGGCGTCCCAGAGGGTGTCAATGTCATCAGGTTTGCGTTTATAACTGTAACCAAAAAACCATGTGCGCTGATTGTTGAGAACAGGAATCCCTTCAAATGAGTCGGGAACAGGTACTGAAACACCGAGCAGATTGGCCAATTCGCTCGCTATAGTTTTGCGGTTTGCATCAGTAATCCCTCTGTTGAATATGCCCATGACTGTAAATGGGCAAATATCCTTCAGTGGGCCGCCTGGAACATTTTTTTGATATTGGTCATTGAGAATCGACATGCAGTCGACTTTTTCTGCGATAGTATGAATCCCGGTAATCAGCTCATCTCGCCGATTCCGAAAGGTAAGGAGCTTGTCGGCCACTGCCTCGTAGAAGTGGGTCCAGTTGAAACGGCGCTTATCGACGGCGCTATCACCGAAACGCTCACGCCAATAAGGAGCGTTGCGAAACCGATTGATATCTTGCGTTTTTTCCTCGAATGTGAATCCGAGCAAAGCATCTGTGGTCCAGTCACCAGGCAAGACCCGCCAGACCGTGCTTCGATTGGTGTAGAAGTACCACTCACGAGGAAGATCGAAAGGTTTCCATTCAACCTTCAATGTGCGGCCATCGCCGAGGTTTTCCTTTACCGTGCCAATGGCTTTGATCGCCATGACTGAAACGGTTTGGCCTCGGTTATCAAAGGGGAGATCGTGCTTCCGCGTATAGGAGGACTTGATCGCAATACGGTCCCCCACCTGGATGGACTTCACCGCGTCGAGGTATTTGTCTTGATACCCATTTTCCCAAAGACCTTCCTCCATAAAACGGGGGGTCTGATCATCGGTTCCGCCGTATGAGGCCCCGACAAACCAACAGGCGCGGGCTCCGGCCCCTTCAGGTTTTGAACTCATAATCGATCTCCCATAATGAGAAATGTACGCATTGCATTTATTGAACCGCAAAATGCCTTGGCACTTTTGAGAACATGTGCAAAAAACTATCTAACTCCCATCCAGGGGTAAACGGGGACGTTTTTCAATTTTTCGAGGGATGTTAGAAACGGGCTCCGTCCCTATTTCCCGTCCTATCAAGAAAAGGCATGGGGAGCCCAAAAAAGGTTTGGCAATTGAGCGACCCCTGAATCCAAAATTTTAAGCAAGATGCACAGGTTATACCGGCGTATGCCGTTACTGTCAAACAGATTGACAGGTTGCCTGACCAAGATGAAAAAGCGTGTTTCGCGCATTCCTGCTTGCCTTTTGTTTCTGCCGCCTTAATAATGAAAAAAGTGGCTGATCGTCGTCCGACAACTCCAACCAAGGCGGCTTTTATGGCGAAACTGAAACCCACGGTCTTGGCGGTGATCCTGGCCGGCGGCCGGGTCGATGAACTTAGTGTGCTCACCGCCCACCGGCCCAAATCGGCGGTACCCTTCGGCGGTTTTGCCCGGGTCATCGACTTTTCCCTCAGCAATCTCATGCACTCCGGTCTGGAACTGGTGGCGGTCCTCAGCCAGTACCGCAGCTTTTCCCTGATCAACCACATCGGCATCGGCGCTTCCTGGGACATGATCGGCCGTTATCGCGGGGTCTTTGTCCTGCCGCCGTTCCAGGGCTTCGGCCAGAGCAGTTGGTATCGCGGCTCGGCCGACGCGGTTCATCAGAACCTGGATTTTATCCGGTTTCACCAGCCGGAAACCATCCTGATCATCTCCGGCGATCATGTCTATAATATGGATTACCGGGAAATTCTCCGCTACCACCGGGAAAAAGACGCCGATTGCACCATGGCCTGCGTCCGGGTGCCGATGAACGAGGCCCAACGCTTCGGGGTGGCCGAAATCGACGACGAGGACGGCGAACGGGGCGGCCGGGTGCTGCAATACCGGGAAAAACCGGAAGCCCCGACCTTCAACTGGGCCTCGATGACCGTTTACTGTTTCAAGCCGGCGGTACTCTACGAATTGCTGGCCGCCAACAGCCGCGAGGATGAATCCTTTGAGTTCGGCCGCGACATCCTGCCCCGGGCCATGCGCGAACAGAAAAAGGTGTACGGCTACAAATTCGCCGGCTATTGGGGCTACACCCGGACGGTGGAGGAATACTGGCGGACCAGCATGGATCTGCTGGGCGACGAGCCCAAGCTGCGCCTCTCCGAATGGGGGTTGCGCACCAACCTGGAACAGCGCGACATGCGCGACTGCCAGCCCCTCAAGGTCGGCCCCGAGGCGGTGATCGCCAACAGCCTGATTTATAACGGCTGCGTGGTGGACGGGCGGGTGGAAAACTCCATCCTCTTTCCGGGGGTGCGGGTGGCGGCCGGGGCGGTGGTGCGCAATTCGGTGCTCTTTTTTGACAACGTGGTGGGCCGGGAGGCGCGGCTCAACAAGGTGGTGAGCGACGTGAACGTGACCGTGGGCGAGAAGGCCGTGATCGGAGCGGCCGAGGAAGCGACCGGGGCGGCCGGAGTGACGGTGCTCGGCTGGCATAACTGGATTCCGGCCGGGATGCGGATCGGGGCGGGCTGCACCCTCTATCCCGATCTCGGCCCGGAAAAAATGGCCTGCCCCGCCATTGCCGATAACGAGGTGGTGCGATGAGCTGGGACCGCAATCATACCCTGGTGCTGCTTTTGGCCGGCGGGGTGGGCAGCCGCCTCAATCTTCTGGTCCAGAGCCGGGCCAAACCGGCGGTACCCTTTGCCGGCATTTACCGGATCATCGATTTTTCCCTCAGCAACGTGATGAATTCCGGCTTTTCCCAGGTCGGGGTGCTGACCCAGTACAAGCCTCTGTCGCTGATGCGCCATCTCGGCACCGGCGCTGCCTGGGATCTGGTGGGCCGGACCAGGGGGGTGAAAATCCTGCCGCCCCGTACCGGGGCCAAGGATTCCGACTGGTACAAAGGCACCGCCGACGCGGTACGCCAGAACATCGACTTCATCAAGGCCCATCCCTCCCAGGAAATCATCATCCTTTCCGGCGATCACATCTACCACATGGACCTGGACGACATGCTCCAGAGCCACCGCCGCAAGCAGGCGGACATGACCGTGGCCACCATGGTGGTGCCGCGCGAACAGATTCACCAGTTCGGGACCGCGATCACCGACCCCGACGGCCGGATCGTGGAGTGGGAGGAGAAACCCAAGGTGCCGCGCACCGACCTGGCTTCGATGGGCATTTACGTCTTCAACAGCGATTACCTGCTGTCCGTGCTGGAGGCCCACCGCACCGACATGGATTTCGGGATGGATACGATTCCGCGGGCGATTGCCGCCGACCGGGTCTATGCCTACCCCTTCCGGGGCTACTGGCGCGACGTGGGCACCATCCAGGCCTATTGGGAGGCGAACATGGACGTGCTGCGGCCCCATTCGCCGATCAGCCCCCAGGCGTGGGGGATCAGGCCCAACCCGGAGGCCGACGGCCTGGCCGCCGACCGCTGCCCGGCCCGCTTCCTGGGCGGCAGCCGGGTGCAAAACTCGCTGATCGCCGCCGGTTGCGTGATCCAGGGGACGGTAATCAATTCGGTGCTTTCGCCGGGGGTGCGGGTGGGGCCGGGGGCAGTGGTGCGCGATTCGATCCTCTTCCACGATTGCCGGGTGGCAAGCGGCGCAATGGTCGATCTCGCCATTTGCGACAAGCGGGTCCAGGTCGGCCAGGGCGCGGTAATCGGGGCCGGCGACGACCGGGAAACCCCCAACCGCGAACATCCCAAGCATCTCTACACCGGCATCACCCTGATCGGCAAGGGCGCCCAAGTGCCGGCAGGGGCCAGCATCGGCCGCAACTGCATCGTCGCGGCCCAACGCCGGCCCGAGGAATTTCCGGAGCTGGCAATCCCCACCGGCGAATCGGTCTGATTGCCCGGCGATTTTTTGGGATTTAATAGAACCTCTCGGGCCAAAGCCTTGCGCCGTGAAGAACCCGGAGTATCTGGATGGATTGTCTTTTGAGGCGATAGGCTACAATGTATGGGGTGCGGGTCACCACCAGTTCCCGCGTCCCTTTCACCCGGCCAGGTCTGCCCAGATGGCGGTTGTCAATCAGCGCCTGGGGGAGCCACTCCAGATTCACGGGTTCGTTTTCCCGGCTTGAGCGAGTAATGATTTTCGTTTTTTGGCCCACTGGTTGCGGACTGTGGCGTGGGGGACGAACTCGGTTTCCGGTTTGTCCGCTTCGGTTACCGCCGACTCCACCTGCCGCCGAAACCAGCGGTCATGTTCTTGGGCTTGGGCAACAGGTAGTTTGACCTGAAATGGCAGGCCCTTTTCGAGCACCACCTGATGCAGAAAAAGGCGGATGGCCTCACTCATATTGAGGCCAAAACAAGCCAGGAGCGCCTGAGCCTCCTCCTTGATGGCGTTATCGATACGCGAACGAATGACGGTTTCCGACATGGTTTTACCCCCTGTATTTTGTAGCCTCATCGTAGCTCAATCAGTGACAGAGTACAACATCTTTCGAGACATATCCAAAAGTTGCGCTTGACCGTACACGTGCTGTTGCATAAATTGATCTGCCACAACATGAAACCACATAAATACCATGAGTTTACGCGGAATCGATGATCAAACAGTATCTGGTCGCCCACCGAACCTTAACCATCTTGCCGCCACTTCGCATGAGGCGGATGCTACCGAGTGATGGCTTGGGCGGCCGCGAGGTACGGCTTGGGAGAAATTCATGAGAGTCTTCGGTGTCCAGTCTGACGGCAAATTCAGCGAGTACGTTAAAACGCCTTTTCAGCGTGATCATGAAGAAGCGGTACTT
The DNA here is from genome assembly GCA_002421565.1 of Desulfobulbaceae bacterium UBA5628. GTDB lineage: Bacteria > Desulfobacterota > Desulfobulbia > Desulfobulbales > Desulfurivibrionaceae > UBA5628. The sequence continues at coordinate 13,672 of DIKC01000089.1, forward strand.
GAGGATTGGCTGGAGTCCAACCATGACGGGATCGTGGAAGATGGAAAAGTTCTAATCATCGGACGGCAGGTATCCACTAACTTGGGAGGCTACATTGATCTGCTTGGTGTGGACCGTGAAGGAAACGTAGTTGTTATCGAGTTAAAACGGGATCGAACGCCCCGTGACGCCATAGCTCAATCTCTTGAGTATGCCTCCTTTGCCGAACGGCTCAACACCGATCAGCTTGAAGAAATACTCCATCTATACCTGAACGACGACTCGCTCAGCCTTGCCGAGCATCACCGGGAATATTTCGGCCTTGGTTCGGATGAAGCCGTGGCTTTCAATAAAGATCAGCGAATTGTCGTGGTCGGTCAACGTATTACCTCCGAAATCAGGCAGACTGCATCGTTCCTTCGCTCCAAGGGAATCAGGGTAACTTGCGTCGAGTTCACCTTTTTTCAGGCTAACGGAGGAACCCGGCTGCTTTCTCAGGAGATCGTTGTCGGCAAGGAATCACAGAAGCCCGTCAAAGTGGCCTCCGGCTCACTCCCGATCGTGAGTGAGGATGCCTTTATTGCTTCTCTCGACGAGAATGGTAAAGCCGTTTTTTCCCGAATTATCGAATTGGCAAAAAATAAGTCCCTGCCCATCCACTGGGGCGCCAAAGGATTTTCCCTGAATGTTGACGTTGCCGGAACCCATGTTGCGATCTGCTTTGTATATCCGCCTGATTCGGTTTATAAGCAGACCTTCCGTACGTCATTGCGTGATGTCGGAGGCGTGGAGCGGAAGACGGCGGTGCCGGAGCAAGTTATCCGTGCTCTTGGAGAAGAGGCGGAAGCCACAGGCCTATTTGTCCCGGCAGGGCGAGACCTGAAATGTCAGATTACAAGACGGTTTACGGACGCCGAGGTTGAGTCTCTTGTCGCCTGGTGCGAGTCCGTGGCCAAGGCTGTTCGTGAATACGGGTTGAAAGAGTAGGATGATGCCGGAAGATAGCGCGTCGAATTCTGTGAAATTCGTCCGGCTGACAGGGCAAAGCGGTTGTCATCTAAGAAGAAAGGAGTGACGCAATGATTACAGCAGAAATCAAGGAAATGTCGATACGGGACAGAATCGTTCTGATGGAAGAAATTTGGGATACTTTGCGTCATGATCAAAACGAAATCGCATCTCCCGACTGGCACAGTGACATACTCGCGGAGAGGTTGAAAAAAATTGAAACTGGCGAGGCCAAGTTTGTCTCGATTGACGATTTGAAGGCCGGTCGAAGATGAACGTCGATAAAATAATCGCCCTTGTTGAGGTTCACGATGACCTCAATGCGGGAGAATATTTTTACGAGTCCAGCGAAGCAGGCATAGGTGGCTATTTTAGGGATTGCCTCATTACCGATATTGAATCCCTTTTGCTTTATGCAGGGATTCATTCCAGGCATTTTGGTTTTTACCGGATGCTTTCCGCCCGCTTTCCGTATGCGATTTATTATGACATCCAACGCAGCACAGCGATTATCGTTGCCGTACTCGATATGCGGCGCGACCCCGCTTGGACAGCAAGAGTGTTGCAAGGAAGAAAATAATGAATCCGGTTGTTTCCTTGGGTAAAATCTGATGCCGGATGTTCAGGAAGAATGGTTGGCGGAGTTGGCGGCCGAGGGGCTGGTTGGCGGGTTTGACCGGCACTGGGTCGCTTTTTTGCGGTGGCTGGAGCCGGGGGCGCCGCCGGAGGTGATTGTGGCCGGGACGCTGGCCCGCGCCGCCATTGATCGCGGCCATCTTTGTCTTGATCTTGGCCGGCCTTTGCTTCCGCCTGCCCTGGCTGCCCGTTGTGGCGGTCTGGCGGCCGATTGCCGTCCCGGCCTTGAAAATTCCGCTCTGGTGAGCAACGGCCGGGGGCCGGCGCGGACTCCGCTGGTGCTCGACCGCAACCGGCTCTATCTTTTCCGTTACTGGCAATACGAAACCAGGCTGGCCGAGGAGATTCTGGCGCGGGCCGGGGCGGCAAGCGAAGAGCAAGGCGAGGCCGGGCGGGCGGCCTTGGCGGAATTGACCGCTGCTGCCGGCATTAACCTTGCCCCTGATCAGGAGCGGGCGGTACTCACCGCCCTGGCCCGCAAGCTGGCCGTTATTTCCGGCGGGCCGGGCACCGGCAAGACCACCATTGTTTTTTTCATCCTCGCCCTGCTCCAGAAAATGGCGGCCAAGGCCGGGCGGCCGCCTTTGCGGATCATGCTCCTGGCCCCCACCGGCAAGGCGGCGGCCCGGCTCTCCCAGGCGGTGCAGGGGCTGGAGGCGATGACCATTCATCGCGCCCTGGGTTTTCAAAGCCGCACCCCGACCACTTTCCGCCATGACCGCCATAATCCCCTGCCCGTTGATCTGGTGGTGGTGGACGAGGCATCAATGGTGGACGTGGCCCTGATGAGCAAGCTGCTGGCGGCGGTGCCGGAAGCGGCCCGGCTGGTGCTGCTCGGCGACAAGGATCAGTTGGCCTCGGTGGAGGCCGGTTCCATCCTCGGCGACATCTGCCTGGCCGCCGCCGAGCCGCCCCTGGCCGCCTGCGTCATCCAGTTGCAACAGGGATTCCGTTTTGATGCCGGGCATGGGATCGGCGCCCTCACCCGGAGCATCAATGCCGGCGATGCCGACGCCGTGCTCGCTCTGCTGGCCGCCGGAGGCCGGGAAGCGAGCATCAGTCTGGCCGCCCCGGACGATCTGTTGCGGGATCAGGGGTTCCGGGAACTGGTGCTGGCCGGGTTCCACGATTTTCTCATGGCCGTTTCCCCGGCCGAGGCTCTGGCCCGGCTCGGCCGTTTCCGGCTGCTCTGCGCCCATCGCCGGGGCTGGCAAGGGGTGGCACAACTCAATCGCTTCTGCGAGCAGACCCTGGCCGCGGCCGGTCTCCTGCGGCCGCATGGCGAGTGGTACCAGGGGCGGCCCCTGCTGATCACCGCCAACGATTATTCCCTGCGCCTTTTTAACGGCGATCTGGGGGTGATATGGGAGGAGCCGGACGGCCAGCTGCGGGCCTGTTTTCTGGATGACGCGGGCCAATTTCGCACCCTGGCGCCGGGCCGCCTGCCGGCCCACGAAACCGCCTTTGCCATGACCATTCACAAGAGCCAGGGTTCGGAATTCGAGCGGGTGGCGGTGATCCTGCCTTGGGAGGTGTCGCCGGTGCTGACCAGGGAATTGCTCTACACCGCGGTTTCCCGGGCCAGGGAGGAGGTGCGGATTTTCGGGCGGGAGGAGGTTATTCGGCAGGCGGTGGCGACTCGGGTGGAGCGAATTTCCGGTCTGGCCGACCGTCTCCGCCCGGAGCCGGATGGATCGCGTTGACCCGGCATTGCAGTTCGCCGTCGTGGAGGATCAAGTCCAGGCGGTCGCCCGGCGAGGCCTGGGTAACTGAACGGAGAACGCTGCCGTCGGCCCGTTTGGCAATGGCATAGCCCCGCTGGAGTACGGCCAGGGGGCTGACCGCATCCAGCACCCCGGCCAGTTGCCCCAAATGGTGGCGCTGCTGATTGAGCCGCTGACGGACCAGGAAAGCCAGACGCAGGGTGTGTTCTCGGAGCGCGGCCCGCTGGCGGGCGATTTCCCGGCCGGGATCGTGGCGGTGCAAGATGGTCACGTACCCGTCCACCTTGTGGCGGGCCTGGCGGAGCCGGGCCAGGGCGGCGTGGGCCAGTTCCGTTTCCGCATGATCGAGGCGGAGGGCGTAGTTGGCCAGCATCACCGAGGGGTCGCGGAGCAGCCGGCGGCAATTTTCCACCCGTTGCCGCTGTTCCCGCAGCCGCCGTTCGATGGCCCGGCCCAGGCGGCCTTGCAGTTCCGTAAGCCGCGCCAGCAGCGCCGCTTGTTCCGGCAGGATCAGTTGGGCGGCGGCGGTGGGGGTGGGGGCGCGGAGATCGGCGACAAAATCGGCAATGGTGAAGTCGGTTTCATGGCCCACCGCCGAGACCACCGGGATGGCCGAGGCCGCGATCGCCCGGGCCAGCACCTCTTCGTTGAAGGCCCACAAATCTTCCAGGGAACCGCCGCCCCGGCACAGTACGATAACTTCGGTCTTGCCCCGCTGGTTGAGGGCCGCGATGGCGGCCGCGATCTCTCCGGCCGCGCCCTCGCCTTGGACCCGGGCCGGTAGAATCTCCACCTGGGTGGTGGGGCAGCGCTGCCGGGCCTGGCGGAGAAAATCATGCACCGCCGCCCCTTGGGGCGAGGTGATCAGGGTGATCCGCTCCGGCAGAAAGGGGAGCGGTTTTTTCCGCTCCTCGTCAAAAAGACCCTCCGTTGCCAGCCTCCGCTTCAACTGCTCGAAGGCGAGCTGGAGCAGGCCGGCCCCCTTGCTGTCCAGCATATCGACGATCAGTTGGTATTCCCCCCGCGCTTCATATACCGAAACCCGGCCCCGGCAGACCACCTCCAGGCCGTCGGCCGGGGTGCAGGCCAGGTAGCGCTGCTGGGGCTTGAACAGCACCGCCCGGATCTGGGCCTCGCTGTCCTTGAGGGTGAAATAGAGGTGGCCGGACATCGGCCGCCGGAGGTTGGAAATCTCGCCGGTCACGGTCACCACCGGGAAGGAGGTCTCCAGCAGGCCCCGGATCGAACGGGTCAGCTCGCCGACACTCTGAATTCGGCTGTCAAAGGGGTTTTCCATCGTGGTTTGCCGCCGTTATTTCCGTAAATGGGGAGGGACATGGGTGCCGGCCATCAGCACCGGGGTGACGAAAACAATGCCCATGCCGGGGGTGTCCAGGCGGCCGGCAAAATAGACCGCCTCGAAGATCCGTTCGGTCATCTGGGCCGAAACCAGGATGGTGATCACCTCCTTTTCCGATTCCACCGCCACTCCCAGCAGCCCCAGCCGTTCCCGCACCCCGGTGCCCCGGGCGTAATGGATGGTGGCGCCCTGGCAACCGGCGTCCACCGCCGCCTTGACCACCGCGTCGGCCTCGCCCTTCTGGAGGATGCAGGTCAGCAGGTTGAGGTCGGTGAGCACCGTAAGTTCTTTTTTCGCTTCAGACATGGTCTTGTTCCTCGCGGGCGGTTTTTGCCTGGACGGCGTGGACATAAAGGCCGAAGATCAGCACCGACAGAATCGGGCCGATCGAGGCCAGGGCGAGAACCCCGAACCCGTCTCCGGTCTTGACGGCGGCGGCAAAGCCCAGGCCCATGGCCAGAACCAGGGGCACGGTGATCGGGCCGGTGGTCACCCCGGCGCTGTCCCAGCCGATATTGACATATTTATCCTCGGAAAGCACGGTCAGAACCAGGGCCAGGCCATAAAGGGGCAGCACCAGCCAGACCACCGGCAGGCTGAAGACGATTTTCAGCACCCCCAGCACCAGCCCGCCGGCGACCCCGATGCTGACCGCGATCATCACCAGTTTTTTGCGGAAGGCGCCGTTGGTAAGATTTTCCACCGTCAGGCCGAGGGCGTTCAAGGCCGGTTCGGCCAGGGTGGCGCCGTAGCCCATGAAAAAGGCGAAAAGGACGCAGATCAGCAAGCCCAGGAAAGCGCCGTAAAGGGGGGAGTCAAGCACCGATTCGATGGCGGCGTAGGCGGCCGGCACCACCGACCCCACCTGATTGCCCAGGGGCGAGAGGCCGAAGCTGAGGCCGAGGTTGAAAAGCGCCATTCCGATCAGGCAGAGAAAGAGGCCGTAAACAATGATCGCGGGGTGGGCCAGCCGTTCCTTGAGCACAAAACGCTGGACCAGGAAAAGAAAGAGAGCCAGGGGCACGATCGCCCGTAAGGCCAGCAGGATGCTTTCCAGCAGCGGCGCCCCGAACCAGGCCGGGCCGGCGGCGGGAGCCGGAGCGGCGGCAGTTCCCGGCAATGCTGCCAGGGCTTCGGCCGGTAGCGGCAGGGCCGGGGCAAGGGGATCCAAAAAGATCGCCAGTAGCAGCACCGCCATGATCGGATAGAGGGAGGCGAGGGTGACCAGGCCGAAGCCGGGAATGTTGCGGGTGTGTTTATGCTTGATTGCGCCCGCCACCCCGATTCCCAGGGAAAGCACCAGCGGCACCGTCACCGGGCCGGTGGTCACCGCCCCGCAATCCCAGGCCAGGCCGATCACCTGGGCCAGATCGGGACGGGTGGCGGCGTAGGCGGTCAGGCCGAGGGTGGGGGGCAGGGAAAGGTAGATCAGCCGTTTGAGGCTCCAGCCTTTGATGAACATCATAATCCCCAGCAGAGTGGCGATGCCGACCCCCATTGCCACCGCCGCCACGGTCCAGCCCGCGTAACGGTTGAGCATGGCGTGGAGCAGGGGCGCCTCGGCCGGGTCCACGATCCGGCCCGCTTCCTTGAGCACCCCCATGGCCGGTTCGGCAAAGGTGGCCCCCACCCCCAGGGCAAAGGCAATGGCCAGCACCGCCCGCTTGCGGGCTTTGACCGGCAGGGAATCGCCGATCGCCTGGCCAAAGGGCATCAGCCCCACCTTGAGCCCCTCCATGAAGAACATCAGCCCCAGGATCACCCCGATCAGCCCCAAGGCAATGGCCGGGCCGCCGCTGACCTCCTGTTTCATGATGATCAGTTGAAAGAGCAGGAGATAAAGGGCGATAGGCACCACCACCCGCAACTGTTCCCGCAGCCGGACCTTGACGTAGGGCGCGATGATGGTCAGGGCCTGGGCCGGGCTGGTGACCAGCCGTTCCCGCTTGCCGCCCGCCGGCAGGTCCAGCCGGTGGAAGGGCAGGTAATGGTAATGGCGGGCGGTTTCCTGAAGATATTTGCCGTACTTGATGCGCTTCATGAGCAGGTTAATTATTCTGATCAGCCCGCGCTGGCAAGTAAAATGAGAGATGATTTTTTAGGCAAAAGCGGCTATGTTAACAAATTTCCGGTCGCGTAACCGGGAAGATGCCGCGAAAATCATCGTCTGCCGAGGATAAACAACATGAGCGACAAAAGCCTCTTTAAGCCGGAAAACATTCTTAACGCCGATGCCCTGGAGGGTAAACGTGATCTCCTGGAAGAACTTAACCTGCCACCCTGGCTGATCGTCTGGCTGCGGCTGAATCAGCGGCTGCTGATCGGGATCGCGGTGACGGTGGTGGTGGTGCTGGTCGGCTGGAGCAGCTATTCCCAGTATGCCGCCAACCGCGAACAGCAGGCAGCGGCCCTCTTGGCCCGGGCGATGGAGGCAACGGAACCGGCCCAGCGGCGGCCGTTGCTGGAAGAGGTGGTCAATGATTTTGGCGGCACCGGCCCGGCCTTGTGGGGCCGGATCGAACTGGCCCATCTGGCGGCGGCCGCCGGCGACCGGGAAGGCGCGATCAAAGGTTATGAGGCGGCGCTGGCCAAAGTGGATGAGCGGCATCCCCTGGCTCCCTTGGCCCGCTACCGTCTGGCCGGGGTGCTGGCCGCCGATGGTCAGCGGGAACGGGCCGTCGGTCTTTATCGGGAACTGAGCGAAACCCCCGGTTTCAGCGGCTTCGGCTACCTGGGACTGGCGGAAATCCATGAACAGCAGGGTGAGACGGAACAGGCCAAGGCCATGTACCAAAAGGTGCTGGCGGCGGAGGAGGTTTCTCCCCTGGTGCGGGAGACCGCGGAGCAGCGCCTGGCCCGTTGAGGGTTGAGGTTATGGAGATCGTCAAGCCGCCGGAGGAGATGAGCGCCTGGTCGGAACGGCAACGGGCGGCCGGCCGGAGCATTGCCCTGGTTCCCACCATGGGCTGTTTCCATGCCGGTCATCTCAGTCTGATGCGCGAAGCCGCCCGGCGGGCCGATTTGGTGGTGGTGAGCCTCTTTGTCAATCCCATCCAGTTCGGGGCCGGGGAAGACCTGGCCCGTTATCCCCGTAATCTGGAGCGGGACGCCGAACTGGCGGCCGGGCAGGGGGTGGTAGTACTTTTTGCGCCGGAAGCGGCGGCCATGTATCCGTCCGGTTTTCAGAGCAAAATATCGGTGGCCGGGGTTAGCGAAGGCTTGTGCGGCCGCAGCCGGCCGGGTCATTTTGACGGGGTGGCCACGGTGGTGGCCAAGCTGTTCAATATCGTCCGGCCCCGGGCCGCGCTCTTCGGGCGCAAGGATTTGCAGCAGTTGGCGGTGATCCGGGCCATGGTCCGGGATCTCAATTGGCCGATCGAGATCGTCGAGCATCCGGTGGTCCGCGAAACGGACGGACTTGCCATGAGTTCGCGCAATACTTATCTTTCCCCGGAGGAGCGGGTGAGCGCCCGTTCCTTGTCCGTTGCTCTGGGCCATGTCCGGCAACGGGTGGCGGCCGGCGAGCTTGATCCGGCGGTGCTACGGGCCGAGGCCGAGGCGATTTTGCAACAGGCCGGGGTAATCCCGGAATATCTTGAATTTGTCGAGGCCGCCACCCTGGCCCCGGCCGCGATGGTCGGGCCGGACACGGTCCTGGCCCTGGCGGCCCAAGTGGGCAAGACCCGGCTGATCGACAACGCCCGTTTGTTTGGGGCGGAACTTTAGTTTTGCGGATTGAGGAAACGGAAAAATGTTGCGGGAAATGCTGAAATCGAAAATCCACCGGGCCACGGTGACCCACGCCAACCTCAGCTACGAGGGCAGTCTCACCGTGGATCGCACCCTGATGGCGGCGGTTGGGTTGCTGCCCTTTGAACGGATTCACGTTTACAACATCAACAACGGCGAGCGCTTCGAGACCTACGTGATCGAAGGGCCGGCCGATTCCGGGGTGATCGCCCTAAACGGGGCCGCCGCCCGCAAGGGCATGGTCGGCGATCTGATCATTATCGTCAGCTACGCCCAGTACAGCCCCGAGGAACTGGCGGATTACCAGCCGCAGATCGTGGTGCTCGGCCCGGACAATCGGATCAGAAAGATCGGGCTGGCCGGCCAGGTCCATCCCGACTGAGACGGTGGGATGGGTAATTACGCGGAAGGGTCCGGCCGGGGCGGGCGATTGCTGCTGGTCGCGGCCACCGATTTTGAGTTGACTCCCCTGCGCCGACGCCTTGCCACCCTGCCGGGCCTTGATTTTCTGGTCTGCGGAGTAGGCCCGACCGCCACCGCCGCTAACCTGGCTGCCAAGCTGGCCGTTCGCCAGGCCAATCCCCAAACCGCTTATACCGGGGTCATCCTGACCGGGGTGGCCGGGGCCTATCTTGATACCCCGGCCGCTCTGCTCGATACCTGTCTTGCCGAGCAAGAGGTGCTGGGCGATTTCGGCCTTGAGAGCGGGCGCGGCGCGGAACCCTTCCCGCCGGAGCGGGTGCCGACCCGGCAATCATTCGATCTGGCTTCCCCTTTGCTGGCTGCCGCCCAAAAAGTGCTCGCCCGCCTGGAAATCCCCTTTCTCAACGGATGCTTTGTCACCGTCAACACCGCCACTGCCAGCACTGCTCGGGGGCTGGCCCTGCGCGACCGTTTCGGCGGCCTGTGCGAAAACATGGAAGGGGCGGCCGCCGCCCTGGCTTGCGAACAGGCCGGACTGCCGCTGCTGGAAATCCGCACCGTGAGCAATCTGGTGGAGGATCGCAACCCGGCCCGCTGGCGGTTGGTCGAGGCCATTGCCCGCAACAGCGAAGTCCTGGCCCGCCTGATCCCGGAATTACTCAAGGCAGACGGCGATGTCCGCTGAAATTCCCTTGTCATTGGGCTTTTCGCCTTGTCCCAACGACACCTTTATTTTTCATGCCCTGGTGCACGGTCTGGTGGCGGACGCCCCGGCCTTTGCCCCGGTTCTCCTGGAAGACGTGGAAACCCTCAATACCTGGGCCTTGGCCGGTAAGCTGGCGGTGACCAAACTCTCTTTTCACGCCCTGGGGCACGTTTTGGATCGCTATGTGCTGTTGACCGCCGGGGCCGCCCTCGGCCGGGGTTGCGGGCCGCTGCTGGTGGCCCGGCGCCCCTTGCCGCCGGGGGAAT
>DIKC01000129.1 GCA_002421565.1 Desulfobulbaceae bacterium UBA5628
ACATTGCCCGGCCACTGATACGCCTGCATGGCAGCCAGGGCATCGGGGGCGAATTCCTTGTGGCCCAGCCCCTTATGGCTGTTTTCCGCCATAAAATCCCGCACCAGCAGGGGAATATCGGCCAATCGCTCGCGCAGGGGCGGCATCGTGATCGGCACCACGTTGAGGCGATAAAAAAGATCGGCCCGGAAATTGCCCTGCTCGATCTCCTCTTCCAGGTTTTTGTTGGTGGCGGCCAGAACCCGGACATTGACCCGGATGGTGCGGCTGCCTCCGACCCGCTCGAATTTCCGCTCCTGGAGGATGCGAAGAATCTTGGCCTGGGTCTTGAGGCTCATGTCCCCGATTTCATCAAGGAAGAGAATACCGCCGTCGGCCAGGTCGAACTTGCCCCGGCGGCTGGTGGTGGCGCCGGTAAAGGCCCCTTTTTCGTGACCGAAAAGCTCCGACTCGATCAGTTCCTCGGGGATGGCGGCGCAGTTGACCTCCACCATCGGCTTGTGGGCCACCGGCGAGAGCCGATGAACGGTCTGGGCCGCCAACTCCTTGCCGGTGCCGTGCTCGCCCCGGATCAAAACCCAGGCCTCGGTAGGGGCGACCAGGGTCAGTTGCTGCCGCAACTGCTCCATCACCGGACTTTCGCCGGTCAGGCTGTGGCGGGGAGTTTGCTGGCGGAAGATGAGATTTTCCTGCTCCAGGCGGGCGACCCGCAGGGCGTTGTTAAGCGCCAGGATGACCTTGTCGTAGGAGAGGGGTTTTTCGATGAAATCATAGGCCCCCAGGCGGGTGGCCTGAACCGCGGTTTCGATGGTGCCGTGGCCGGAAATCATGATCACCGGCAAGAGCGGCTGCTGCTCCTTGATCCGTTGCAGCACCTCCATCCCGTCCAACCCCGGCATCCAGATATCGAGCAGCACCAGGTCCACCGCCTCCGCCTCCAGCAGGGCCAGCCCCTCTTCGCCGTTGCCGGCGGCCAGGGGGGCAAAACCCTCGTCGGCCAAAATCCCGGCCAGGGATTCCCGGATGCCCGCCTCGTCATCGATAATCAAAATCCGTTCCGCCGCCATCGCTTGCTCCCCGGAGTAATGTATAACTCATGCTTGGCTCTGCCTTGACTCGAAGGTCTTTATCCGTTCGAGTACCTTCTCCGCCAACTGATGAAAGTCCCGGAATGCTTCCTGAACCGCCTGGGCATGACTACCGATGGCACCGTCAGCAGATGTCAGATGAAAGATCGGTTTTCTCGCCTCCTGGCCCATTGGAATCAGGCTGCGATAGTGCTTCAGAGTGGCGAGACATTCCAGGTCCTCTACCGGTTTCGCCGCATGGGTGGAATCCTGCAGTACACTTTCGTGGTACACGCCGGGCATACGATTCACCCATTTATCATACGCCTTTACCGGCCGGCTCAAACGGACACTGTGCTGTTGCACCAGATAACCGAGGGGAAGCATCTTTCCTCCGGGAAGGTCAAATTCTGGTTGATTCCAGTTGTCGATTCTTTTCTTCCACAAACCCCGCCATGATCTAAGCGTCGGCCCCAGATTTTTGAGGCCTTGCAATGAGAACAGGTCAGCCCCAAGGGGGATGACGACATAATCGGATGCGATCAGCGCCGAACGGTTGATCGCGCCAAGGTTAGGCCCCACATCAATCATAATAAGGTCGGCTCCGACTTGTTCCGCCGCCATCTGAGCGACCTGCCAGAAGGCGGTGAGGATGCGAAACGGCCGGTACAGGCTGGCATCGGCCATACTTGCCGGCCATGCCTCGGACAGGGTATCCTCGAAGGAGGCGAGAGCCACATCGCCGGGGATGACATAGAGGCCTTGCGCCGCTTTTTTCACGACCGGTTCCTTGATGTCGCCAACCTGGGTAAGAGGCTCGATGGCCCGATAGATCGTGGAAGGATTGCCGTTTTCAGTCCATAAATCTTCCAGTTCCTCCTCATCAAGGTAGGCTGAAGTCAGGTTGGCCTGCGCATCCAGATCAACCGCCACAATCGTGCGACCGAGCTCTGAAAACATCCACGCCAGGTGATACACTAAAGATGTTTTGCCGACCCCGCCCTTGTTGTTGAAAAACGTAAGCACCGGAACACTCATGGGCGCCTCCTGACCGTGGCCAGCACGGTCATTGGTTCAATTTGAAATTCAAGCTCTGGATTGCCGTTTTTTTTCAATTCCGCCCGCGCCGTCTGGATACCGACCCCGAAGCGCTGGACAAACCCCAAGACCTTCATAGCGTCGGCCAGGTTTGGGTTGCGATAATCGGTAATGCCTGGCCTCCCGAAATTTTCGCGAGTAACAATACCGAACGGCCCACCCGGATTGCTGATCTCGATACGATCATTGAACCAGGTGACGCGAACCGGGGCATTGGTACTCTCATATGTTCTGTGCATGATGGCATTACGGATCAATTGCTGCAGGGCGGCCTTAGGATAAGGTATAATTCTGGATTCACGATCTCCTGAAGTTATGTCGACACTGACACGGTTATGGGCGTCCATTTTTTCATCGATTCGACGCAAGGTTTGCGCCAGGTCTCCGTCGATGAGGGCTTCATCCTGTATCGGATCGCTCAAATCCGTACCGTCAATCCGCAGGAACTGAACATATGCCCCAGGAATCCAATCGGTTGGACTAATACCAATTACCAATATTCCCAATATCGTCGGTCTTGGATCGTCAACCAAGGCAATCATCCGGCACGCAGCCAGTTTCTGTTCATAGGAGCGCTCGTTGGCGGCAAGAATGTCGGACGCAAAAGCATTCGGAAGGTAGGCCTGTTCGAACAGAACGCGGCTGAGCGCGGAAAGATTGCAACTCGGCAAGGGTTGAACATCAAAAGGAACGTCCCGATAGCGACGTTTCTCATTTAAAATTCGTTCGTCCTGCTGGGTAGCAATACCACGCCGCGGGCCGATCCTGACCCAAATTCTTCCTTTGTAGCGGACTGGCGGGGTATCGGAGGGCTGTACCGTGACCACCGCTATCTCCACGCCTTTGAGGATACGCTTTTCCACAATCACGGAAGGCGGCGGAAGAATATTACCATCGGTTTTGATATCTGAGAGAGCACAAAGCAGTTCGTCCGTTATCGGCAGTCCCGACGGGCTGCCATCATCTTTTGCTCCGACAAACAGTATCCCCGGTTGACGATGGTCGGGCAAATCATTGGCAAAGGCGCAAACAGCCTGCCGGCCTTTGTCTGGCGCATCCCCTTTCCAGGATTCCTTGCGCTCGACAAGGTCCGATTCAATATCTTCAAGAAGAGCTTCAATTTTCTGATCAGAATAGCTCATATTCACTCCTTGCTGCTATCAAGTTGTCATCCATTCTCCATTCCTGCAACTTGTTCAGGCACGATCTTCGGTCATCGGTAACTCTACCACAAAACAGGCGCCGGTGGGCTCATGGTCGCGGACCCGGATGGCGCCGCCGTGGTCGGTGACCACCGTCCCGGCAATGGCCAGCCCCAGGCCGGTGCCGGATTTTTTGGTGGAAAAATAGGGCTCGAACAGGCGCAGTTTGTCCTCGTCCCGCACCCCCGGCCCGTTGTCCAGCACCATCATCAGCGCCATTTGCCGCTGTTGGTCATGCTCCAGGCGCACCTCGATCTCCCCGCCCTTTTCCGGCACCACCGCCACCGCGTTGTCGAGCAGGTTGATCAATACCCGCTTCAACTGCTTGGGGTCGAACAAAAACTCCGGCACCGGCCCGCCGCTCATCACCAGCTTCAGGTGGCGGTGGGCCTCCTGATAAAGGGCCAGCACCTCGCGGGTCATCTCCCCCAGGCTGCTCATGCTCTTGTGGAGGGCCGGCATCCGGGCAAAGCTGGAGAACTCGCCCACCAGCCGCTGCAACTCCTCCACCTGATTGATGATCGTCCGGGTGCAAAGATCAAAGACCTCCCCTTCTCCGGCCATTTTTTCGAGATATTTTTTCCGCAGCCGCTGGGCCGAGAGCTGGATCGGAGTAAGGGGATTTTTGACCTCGTGGGCGATGCGGCGGGCCACTTCCCGCCAGGCCGCCATCCGCTGGGCCTTTTCCAGTTCGGTAAGGTTGTCGAAGACCAGCACCACCCCCAATCCCTTGCCCTCGTCATCGAGCAGGCGGGTGAAGTTGATCCGCAGGGAAAAGGTCTCCTCGCCCACGGTCAGCCGCAGCGGCCGCTGGATGGAGTTCTTGCCCGATTCCCGCAGCTCCTGGAAAAAACCCTCCAGCACCTGGAGATGTTCCCGCCGCAGGATGGCCCGGTAATGACGGCCGACGATCTCCTGCCGCCGCACCTTGAGCAGTTCCTCGGCAAAACGGTTGATGGTGATCACCCGCCCCGCCTCATCCAGGGAAATGACCCCGGCCGCCACGTTCTGGAGGATGATTTCGGTGTAGCGCCGCCGATTGTCCATCTCCTGGGTGGTTTCCTCCAACTGCCGCCGGCCGCTCAACAGATCGCGGGTCATCCGGTTGAAGGAATCGACCAGGGTGCCCATTTCATCGCCAGAACTTTTCTCCAGGACAAAATCGAGCTCGCCCTCGGCCACCCGCCGGGTCGCCTCGGCCAGTTTCTGGATCGGGCCGGTCAGTCCCTCGGCCACGTAAAAACCGAACCACACCGCGCAAAAGACAATGAGCAAAGTAACCAACAGGAGGGTAACCAGAAAGCTGGTCTTGATCGGGTTTTTCAGCATCATCAACTGCCGATACCCTTCCAGTCCGGCGGAAATGGCCTCCATCCGCCGGAGCCGCTCCTGGGGTACCAGCCGAGAGACCACCAGCACCCCCTGCATGCTTCCGCCGTCTCGGTTAAGCCGCAGCGGCAGCAGTCCCCGCACCAGTTCCCCGGCCGCCACCGGCTGGATCACCTGCCCCGGCTCCCCGGCCAGAGCCAGGCGCAGGAGTTCGGCCGGCAGTTCCGGCACCGCCTGGGCCGCGATTTCCGGCTGATACACCGCGGCCAGCAGGCTCCGTTCCTCGCTGACGATCTCCAGGGCGGCAAGACCGTAACCGGCCCGCATGTCCCGCAAAAAAACATCGAGGGCGGTAGCGGTCATCACCCGATAATGCTCCGATTGGAGGCGGCCGGCAATGGCCTCGCCCTCCCGGCCGACCCCGGCCTGAGCCTCCTGGTAAACCTCCCGGGCAATGGTCAGCGATTCCTCCAGGGATTGCTCGACGTTGATGTTGAACCAGTAATCCATGCTGGTGGAGATGAATTGCAGGGACATCAGAAAAAGCAGGGCGGTGGGAATCAGCGACAAAGAGACAAAGGCGATCACCAGCTTGGTGCGCAGGCGAGTGCCGAGTACCCGGCGGCGGCGCTCGAAGACCAGTTGGGCCAGGTTGCGCAGCACCAGAAAGATCACCACCAGCAGCAGCAGGACGTTGATGTTGATCATGATGAAGATCAGGAGATTGCCGGTGATCGGCAGGGGCACTTCCCCCAGATCGAAGAGACGGGTTTCGAGATAGGTAAGGAGGACGAAAAGGGCGAGACAACCGCCGATGATCAGCCGCAACCGCCGCCGACGGCGCTGGCGCTCCTCGCGAACGATCTCCTCGCGGATAGCCGCCTCCCGGCGTTGCTGTTCAGTAGCGGAATTCAACCTGATGCCACTCCGTTTCAAAATTCCACAGCCGCCAGAACGGCACGATCCGGTGGAAGGATAAGGGCAGGGTCTTTTCGCTCAGCCGGGCCTTGATCCGCAGGGTGTAACGTTGCTCCGGGGCCAGGGCGGCAAGCGGCGCCACCGCCAGGCCGTTGACCCGAACCATCAACCGGCGGGCCTCGTCCAGGCTCTTGACCGTGAAAACCCGGTCGTTCTTCTCGCCGTGGGTCACCCGGTATTCCTCCTTGAGGCTGTCATAAACCAGGAGATGCTCAAAGGAAAAATCGGCGATCTTCTGGTCGGGCCAACCGGTGCGCCGGCGATGGAGCTCGACAAAAAAAGTGAAGGTCACCGGCAGACCGTTTCTGACCGCTTCTTCCATCTCCGGGACAAAGGCGTTTTTGACCTGGCCGTAGAGAAGCACCTCGCTGGCGGAATTGGTCACCACCAACTGCTCGATCATGGCCGGCTCGGCGGCCCGCCCCGGACCGGCCAGGGCCGCTGAAACAAGCAGCGCCAACACCAGATATTTAAAACCGAACTTAATCACTGGATACGTTTTCCTGTTGTTTGCCAATTTTTCAGTACCGTCTGCCGAGCCCGCTCCAAGAGCGGGGGCAGGGTGGCGGGGTCGAGGGCGCTAACCGCCACCGCCTGGTAACGGGCCGCCGCTTCCCGGATCACCTCCGGATCGCTCACCCGATCAATTTTATTAAGTACCATAAGCCGGGGGATATGATCCAGTTCCAGTTCCCGCAACAGGTCCTCCACCACCTTCACCTGGTCGCTGAAGCGGGGATTGCTCAGGTCCACCACATGCAGGAGCAGATCCGCCTCCCGCAGTTCCTCCAAGGTGGCCTTGAAGGCTTGCAGCAGCTCATCCGGCAGGTGGCGGATAAAGCCCACCGTGTCGGTGACCAGCACCTCCATCTCTTCCGGAAAACGGAGCCGGCGGCTGGTGGGATCGAGGGTGGCGAAGAGCTT
Organism: Desulfobulbaceae bacterium UBA5628; assembly: GCA_002421565.1. Taxonomy (GTDB): domain Bacteria; phylum Desulfobacterota; class Desulfobulbia; order Desulfobulbales; family Desulfurivibrionaceae; genus UBA5628. The sequence goes on from DIKC01000129.1 coordinate 6,599, forward strand.
GTCCTCGGCCAGGATGGCGCTGCCGGTCAGGGCGTTGAGCAGGGTCGATTTACCGGCGTTGGTGTAACCGACCAGGGAAAGCACCGGAATTTCCTGCTTGCGGCGGCGCTCCCGCCGCTGATGCCGCTCCCGGCCCACCTCTTTGAGTTTGCCGGTCAGTTTGGTCAGACGATCGCGAATCCGGCGGCGGTCGATCTCCAGCCGGGTTTCCCCCGGCCCCCGGCCGCCGATCCCGCCGGTAAGCCGGGAAAGGGCATCGTCGCGGGCGCCGAGCCGGGGCAGCAGGTATTTGAGCTGGGCCATTTCGATCTGAAGCTTGCCCTCCCGGCTCAAGGCCCGGCGGGCAAAGATATCGAGGATCAACTGGGTCCGGTCGATGACCCGCAATTCGGTGTGATCGGTAATCGAACGCACCTGGGAGGGATTGAGTTCCTGGTCGAAGA
>DIKC01000098.1 GCA_002421565.1 Desulfobulbaceae bacterium UBA5628
TCCGGCTTCCGCCGGAATATGCAATCAAGGATCGCCAGGCCAAGATCTATCCCTTCAAGGAACATACCGGCAAGCAGATCTACGACCTCAAGCACGGTTACTTCCTGGTGCCGAAACTGTGGCCGGCCGGGGCTGACAAGGATGCCGCCTACTGGCAAAGCTTTGACTGGAACGCGGCGGCAGAGGCCGGCGCCGGCAAGAGCGGTTTGGCCTACAGCGGTTCCTACGGCTTTGCCCCCACCACCATGTTCTGGCGGCTCAACCACATGGTTTCACCGGCCAAAGAGGCCTTGAAGTGCAACGACTGCCATAGCCCCAAGGGGCGGCTTGACTGGCAGGCCCTGGGATACGCGGGCGACCCGATGAAGGTCAAGGGCGCGTCCCGTAGTTCAAAGAAGTAGCAGCACCAGTAGTATCTCTCCTCCCATCCGGCGCTGGTTCCGTCTTGTTTCTCCTCCGGGAGAACAGGGCGGGACCGGCGTTTTTTTTTACAATTCGTCCGGGTTGGTCGTCTTGGCCGCCAATTGACCGCAGGCAGCGGAGATGTCGGCCCCGCGGCTGATGCGGAGCAGGGTGGTGTAGCCGGCGTCCCGGAGAATCGCCCGGAAGGTCTCGATCTGTTGATCGGTGGGACGGCGGAAGGGGAGGTTCGGGGTTTCATTGTAAGGCAGCAGGTTGATCTTGCAGCGGATGCCGTGCAGTTTTTTGACCAGCAGCCGGGCCTGGGCCGGCGAGTCGTTGATCCCTTGAAGCAGGGCGTACTCGATCATGATCCGGCGGCGGGGGGGGAGGGGATATTCGCGGCAGGCCCGGAGCAGTTCCGCCACCGGATAGGTGCGGTTGACCGGCATCAATTGGTCGCGGACTTCATCCTCCACCGCATGCAGGGAAACCGCCAGGTTTACCGGAAATCTTTCGCCCAACTCCTTCATCTTAGGCACAATTCCGCAAGTGGAAACGGTGAGCCGACGGCCGGAGAAATCAAGTCCCCGCTGTTCCATCAGGATCTCGAGGGCAATGGCCAGATTGTCGAAATTGAGCAACGGCTCGCCCATCCCCATAAAGACCAGATTGTTGACCCGCTGACCGGTGCGGGTTGCCAGCCACTCCCGGGCCTGGCAGACTTGGCCGATAATTTCCGCCGCCGGCAGGTTGCGCGTAAAGCCCAAGGTGCCGGTGAGGCAGAAGGCGCACTTCATGGCGCAGCCCACCTGGGAAGAGACGCATAAAGTATGGCGCGAACCGGGCCGGGAATCGTCAATATCCTCCGGTTCGCTGTCCGGGTCATCCGGTTGGAGGTCGTTTTCTTCCGGGATCAGGACGCTTTCGATGAGCTGGCCGTCGGCCAGGCGGAAGGCGAATTTTACCGTCCCGTCCGCCGAGCGTTCCTCCTTTTCCGGTTCCATCCGGCTGATGTAGGCCCGTTCCGCCAGCAGTTGCCGGACATGCTTGGCAATGTCGGTCATGGCCGCGAAATCGCTGAAACCCGGCCGGTAGAGCCAGGAAAAAATCTGTTTGGCCCGGAAGGGTTTGAGATTGAAGGTGGTGACCCAGGCGGTCAGGTCGGCCAGGGTCAGGTTTTTGAGGTCGATTTTTTCCATGATTATCTTTGGTTAAAGGGCGCGATGGGTTTCCGACCGCAGGTTGATTTGACCGGCCAAGGCCTGGTCGATCAGGGCCAGCATGGCGGCGTGGTCGCGGGGCAGGCGGCCGTCCAGGGTTAAATAGTTGGAAGGGTGGTTGCTCTGCAACTGGCAGCGGCTGGCGGTCAGGGGCGCCAGCATCAGCCGCAGCTCTTCCAGCAAGCCCCGCTGGTCGGGCATGGTGAATCGGCCTGCCTGCGCGTCGGCAAAAAGCGGGGTGTTGGGCAGCAAGATCAGGGTCAGGATGCCGATCTGATTGGGGGCGATGGCGGCCAGCAAGCGGCCGGTGGCCTCGGCATGGGCCAGGGAATCTTCCCGGCCGGCAATCCCCAGCAGCACCGTGACTGAGAGAAAGAGCCCGGCTTCCCGCACCGCCCGCCCGGCGGTCAACAATCCGGCTGCGTCGCTGCCCTTGCGGATCGTGGCCAGGGTCGGATTATGCCCGCTCTCCACTCCCAGATAGACCCGATCCAGGCCCAGTTCCTTCAATTCCGCCAATTGGGCCGGGGTTTTACTATGCACGGCCTTGGCGTTGGCATAGAGGTTGACCCGCCGCACCCAGGGCAGCTTGCCCCGGATCGCGGTCAAGAGGGCGACCAGCCGGGCCTGGGGCAGGATCAGGACATCGCCGTCGGCCAGAAATATCCGGTTTTGACGGCGGCAGTAGCGGGCCGCAAACTCCAGATCAGCGGCAATCACCGCCTCCTCCTTGAGCCGGAACCGCTCCTCCTTGTAGGTGCCGCAAAAGGTGCAATGGTTGTGGGAGCAGCCCACCGTCACCTGGAGAATAATGCTGTCCGCCTCGCTGGGCGGCCGGATCAGATGGGCTCCCTGGTAATCCATCAACCGTTTTTGCGGGCGAATTCCGCCATGAATTCGACCAATTTTTCCACTCCTTGGCGGGGAAAGGCGTTGTAGATCGAGGCCCGGATGCCGCCCACCGAACGGTGGCCCTTGAGGCCGTCCAAACCGAGCGTCGCCGCCTCCTTGACGAATTGCGCCTCCAGTTCCGGGGTCGGCAGGTTGAAGGTGATGTTCATCATCGAACGGGAAGCGGGCCGGGCATGGCCCCGGTAGAAATCGGTGCCATCAATGGCCTGGTAAAGCAGGGCCGCCTTTTCCCGGTTGATTCGCTCAATCGCCGCCACTCCGCCGAGGTTTTTCAACCACTTGAGTACCAGGCCGGTAACGTGGATCGCGAAGCAGGGCGGGGTGTTGAACATCGAGCCCTTGTCGGCGTGGGTTTTGTATTTGAACATGGTGGGGAGGTTGGCCGGCGCCCGGTCGAGGAGGTCGTCGCGGATGATCGCCACCGTCACCCCGGCCGGGCCCATGTTTTTCTGGGCTCCGGCAAAGACCAAGCCAAAGGGGCGAATATCAAAGGGCCGCGAGAGGATGTCCGAGGACATATCGCAGACCAGCATCGGGCCGGAGGTGGGAAAGGTCTGGAACTGGGTGCCGTAAATGGTATTATTGGAAACCAGATAGAGGTACTCGGCGGCCGGGTCCACCTGATAGTCGCCAACCGCCGGCACATGGTCGAAGCGGCTCGCCTCGCTGGAGTAGGCCACCTCCACCTGGCCCAGGAGTTTGGCCTCCTTGATGGCGTTGTTGGACCAGGTGCCGGTGTTGAGATAAACCGCCTTTTTGCCCGCTCCCAGCAGGTTCATCGGCACCATCGCAAACTGGGTCGAGGCGCCGCCCTGGAGAAAAAGAACCTTGTAGTTGGCCGGAATATCCAGTAATTCGCGGATCAGTTGTTCGGTCTGGTCGGTGATCGCGATAAAGGGTTTGGAGCGGTGGCTCATTTCGATCAGTCCGATACCGCTGTCCTGATAGTTGACGATATCGCGGGCCGCCTGGGTCAGCACCTCGTAGGGGAGGGTGGCGGGGCCGGGACTGAAGTTGAAAATTCGCTCGGGCATGGGGCGGGTCTCCTTATATAAGGTTGGGGCGGATGAAAAGTTTGCTAATTTACCGAAAGCACCCGTGAATAACAACAGATTTCACAAACCGGTCGAGATGCCGGTGGTTTGCCTGGTGGGGCCGACCGCGGTTGGCAAGACCGCCCTGGCCCTGGAACTGGCCCGGCAATACCAGGCCGAGATCATCAGTGTTGATTCCATGCAGGTTTATCGCGGCATGGACATCGGCACCGCCAAGGTTACCCCGGCGGAACGGCGGCTGGTGCCCCACCACCTGATCGACATCGTGGACCCGGACCAGGATTACAGCGTGGCCCGCTTCATCGACGATACCGCCACGGTCATGGCCGACCTCCGGCAACGGGACAAAAACGCCCTGCTGGTGGGCGGTACCGGCCTTTACTTTAAGGGATTACTTGAGGGTTTGTTTGCGTTGGCCACCGATGATGGCGACATTCGGGAAGAACTGGCAGCCCGTTTGGCGGCCGAAGGGAGGGAGGCGCTACACCGGGAATTGCAGGTCATTGACCCGGAATCGGCCCAACGGATTCATCCCCATGACAGCCATCGCCTGTTGCGGGCCCTGGAAATTCATGCCCTCACCGGCATTCCCTGGTCGCAACACATCCGGGAGCAGCAGCAGCGGCCATTGCTGCAAGAACCCCTGGTCATCGGCCTGGCCTGCGAACGACCGCTGCTTTATCAACGGATCAACCGCCGGGTGGAGGAGATGCTGGCCCAGGGGCTGCTGGAGGAGGTGAGGGGGCTGCTGGCCGCCGGTTATGGTCCGGAATTGCCGACCATGCAGGCCATCGGTTACCGTCATCTGGTGAATTTTATCCACGGCCAATGGAACTGGGAGGAAACGATGGAATTTCTGGCCCGCGACACCCGGCGCTATGCCAAGCGGCAGTTCACTTGGTTTGGCCGCCTGCCCGGCATCCACTGGCTGGAACCAACCGCCGGCGAGACGATCCGCCGGCTGATCGCCGCTTATTTTCTTAACTACCGGCAAACACGATGAATATTCCAAACCTGATCACCGTTGTACGGATATTGCTGGTGCCGCTGCTGGCCATTTTTCTCCTGGAGGGAAAATTCGCTTTGGCCCTGCTGGTCTTTCTGGTGGCCGGGGTCAGCGACGGTCTGGACGGCTTGCTGGCCCGGTTGCTCAAGCAGCAGACCAGGCTGGGGGCGATCCTCGACCCTCTGGCAGACAAGGCCCTGCTGGTCACCGCCTTTGTCATTCTGGCGGTGCTGGGCGTGGTACCCAGTTGGCTCGCGGTGCTGGTGGTCAGCCGGGATATGTTGATCATGGCCGGGATCGCGGTGTTGCTCCTGCACAAACGGGAGGTGGTTTTTCAGCCGTTTTTTGTCAGCAAGCTGACCACCTTCAGCCAGTTGGCCACGGTCGCTTTTGTTCTCGGCCGGGATTATCTGACAACGTTTTCGGGGCTGGGCGATTATCTTATTGTGGTCACCGCCATCCTGACGGTTGTTTCGGCCGGCTGTTACGTAGTGCGCGGCCTGCAACTGCTAAGCGGTCGGGATAACGAAATAAAATCAGAATAAACAACCAAATAAAGATAAAACATCAGATGGTGGATCAATCTTCAGAGGGGTGTGTTCAGGAATCTCCGACCGTGGATTTGGCGGAGTGCCGGGCTCTAGCGGCTCAGTTTGGACTGCCAATGGCCCTGGCGGCGGTACTGATCCGGAGGGGAATGCGGGAACCGGAACAGGTCAGCGCCTTTCTTTCCCCCAGCCTGGCCCGCTTGCCGCCCCCGGAAACAATGCTGGGAATGGCAAAGGCGGTTGATCTGTTGGTCGAGGCCATCCGTCAGGCCCGCCCCATTCTGGTTTATGGCGATTATGATGCCGACGGGGTCACCGGGGCCGCCCTGCTGACCGATTTTCTCCGGCGCACCGGTCATCCGGCGGTTCATTGCTTTTTGCCCCACCGCTTAAATGACGGTTATGGTTTGCATGAGCATCATCTGCGGGCCTTGGGCCGGGAGTTGCAAGGGCAAGACGGGCAAGCGCCGCTGTTGCTCACCGTGGATTGCGGGATTAGCGACCACTCTCAGGTGGCGGCCGCCAAAGAGCTTGGTTTTACGGTAATCATCACCGATCATCACCGCTGCTCCCCTTTATTGCCGGACGCCGATGCGATTCTCAACCCCTGCCGGCCGGGTTGCCCTTTTGCCGAACATGATCTGGCCGGGGTCGGAGTGGCCTTCTATCTCCTGATGGGCCTGCGCCGCGCCTTGGCCGAGCAGGGCTTCTGGCCCGCCGACCGGATTCCCAATCTCAAGGAATATCTTGATCTGGTGGCGATCGGCACCCTGGCGGATATGGTTAAATTACAGGGAATAAACCGGATCCTGGTACGGGCCGGGTTGGAGGTGCTGGGTGAGCGGTCCCGGCGGCCGGGTTTGGCGGCCTTGGCAGCCACGGCCGGAATTGTCGGCCGACCGTGGCGGGCCGAGGATATTGCCATGCTCATCGCCCCACGCCTCAATGCCGCCGGCCGGATTGCCTCCCCGGAAATCGCCCTGGAGCTGCTCCTGAGCGATGATCCGGCCGAGGCCGCCAAACTGGCGGATGAGCTTGAAGCAATAAACTCGCAACGGAAAGAACTTACCGAAGAAATATATCAAAACGTCAGGCAACGGGCCTTGGCAACTCTGGCGAATGGGCCGCGTCATTGCCTGATTTTTGCCGATCCGACCTGGCATCCGGGGGTGGTGGGTATTGCCGCCACCAGATTGATCAAGGAGGTGCAGCGGCCGGTGATTCTTTTGGCCTTGGATAAAGGGTTGGCCAGGGGATCGGGACGTTCGGCGAACGGCCTCGATCTTTTTGAGGCAGTCAAAGAATGTCAGGATTTATTGCTGGAGTGGGGCGGGCACGGGGCAGCCCTGGGGTTGACCATCCGGGCTGAAAATCTGGCGGAATTCGGCAATCGCCTGGAAGCAGCCCTGATTCGGAGGCTGGGAGAGGCCGCCGGGACGGCAGTGGGCCGGGAAGCGGCGGTTGCGGACTGGAGTTTTGCCGATCAGCGGATTGAGGCGCGGTTGTTGGAGTGTTATCACCGTCTGGAACCGTTCGGGGCCGGCAATCCGGAGCCGGTGTTTCGGGTGCGTGGACAACTGAGCCGGCCCAGCGTGGTCGGCAACCGGCATCTGCGTTTCAGTTGGCGCCAGGAGGGGGCAGCTTGGGGTGGCATCGCCTTTGGTTTAGGATCGTTAAGCGACCAGGCCGCCTCTGAGAAGATGGAAATGTTCTTTTCGTTTCGCCGTAATTTCTTTCGGGGGGAGGAGAAGTGGCAACTTCAGGCCATTGACCTCCGTCCGGCCGTTGTTTTGTAGCCTATTGTTTTTTTGATCTTTGTTTGACTAATCATAATATATATTATACGACATTGCGTAAAGACCAGGAAATGGCCTGGTAAATTTATGAATAGCAACCAGCGCGATCCCCCTGAAAAAGATGGCTGGTGAATAGGGTATTAAGCGGATAGGCATGGTCGGCCCTTGGTGGCGCCAGGTCGGTCATGGTCGGAACTTGCAATAAACGAGCATTGCCCGCTATTTTCTGGTACAAATAACCTCTTGCCGGGGATGCCGTGTGACTGCGACCTCTCTGGTTATTTTTGCCTCTTATTAACATGATAGAAAAATGATTGGAGAATCTTGATGAACCGCGATGTTTACCGGGAGCCGCTGGTCAGCCGTTATACCAGCCCGGAAATGCAGGCCCTTTTTTCCGAACGGAACAAATTTGAAACCTGGCGGCGCTGCTGGATCGCCCTGGCCGAGGCCCAGCATGAATTGGGGTTGGACGATTTGGTCACCCGCCCCATGCTTGACGAGTTGCGCGCCCATGCCACCGACATCGACTTTGAGACCGCGGCCCGCAAGGAAAAAGAGATTCGCCACGATGTCATGGCCCATGTTTACGCCTACGGACGCCAGTGTCCCACTGCCGAGCCGATCATCCATCTTGGCGCCACTTCGCAGTTTGTCGGCTGCAACAGCGATTTGCTGATCCAGAAGCAGGCCCTGGTCCTGATTAAGAAGGCGCTGGTCAACGTGATTGCCAATCTGGCTCGTTTTTGCGCTAAAAACAAAGGGTTGGTGACTTTAGGTTACACCCATTATCAAGCGGCCCAGCCTACCACCGTGGGCAAGCGTCACACCCTCTATCTTCAGGATCTGCTTATGGACCTGGACGCCTTGGAGTGGCTGGAGGGCCAGGTCAAGGCCCGGGGCGCCAAGGGTACGGTCGGCACCCAGGCGACCTTTATCGAACTGTTCAAGGGTGATCATAAAAAGGTGCGGCAACTGGATGAATTGGTGGCGAAAAAGCTTGGCTTTGACCAGCTCTTCGCGGTCACCGGCCAGACCTATACCCGCAAGCTGGACAGCAAGACCGCCGAGACCCTGGCCGGAATCGGGGCCTCGGCCCACAAGTTCGCGGTGGATCTGCGCTTGCTCTCCAACCTCAAGGTGCAAGAGGAACCCTTTGAAAAGAATCAAGTCGGCAGCTCGGCCATGGCTTATAAGCGCAACCCCATGCGTTCCGAGCGAATGACCGGCCTGGCCCGCAAGCTGATGGGGCTGGTGCCGGACTTCCAGGCCACCTTTGCCAACCAGTGGTTCGAGCGCACCCTGGACGACTCGGCGATCCGCCGGATGGATATTCCCCAGGCCTTCCTCCTGACCGACGCCATCTTGAAGCTTTATCTCAATATAACTTCTGATATGGTTGTTTATCCGAAACAAATATCAAGACTGCTGCGCCAGGAGCTTCCTTTTATGGCCACCGAGAAATTTCTCATGGCCGCAGTCCGTAAGGGCGCCAGCCGCCAGGAAATGCATGAAATTATCAAACAACATTCGGTGGCGGCCGGCAAGCAGGTCAAGGAGGAAGGGGGCGACAACGACCTTTTGCGGCGTCTGGCCGACGATCCCCAATTCCCCTTCTCCCTGGCCGAACTGGAGGCCTTGATGGCCAATCCGGCGGAATTTGCCGGCCGGGCCGAGGCCCAAACCGAGGAATTCCTGGCCGAGGTGGTTGAGCCGCGCTTGGCCGCTTATCGGGAACTGCTGGGCGGGGTCAACTCCGAACTGGCGGTTTGAAGCGGTTGCAAAGGCAATGAGCATCAACAACACGCATCTTGCGGCCCACGAATTGTCCATCGATCCGGCCAGGATCGCCTTTCTCCGTTTCGTCCTGGAAGGTTATGACGGCTTGGCCATGCTTTCCACCTTGGATGAAAAAAGCGGCCGGGTTGTCCTCCGTTATTGCCCGGACGTGGCCGATGAGGTAACGGCCCTACTGACCGACCTGCGTCCCCTTCTTGGTTCCCCAATTTTGGTCGAGCAACAACAAGCATGAAAGAAACCCGGCATATCTATATTGAAACATTCGGTTGCCAGATGAACGAGCGCGACTCGGAAATCATGGCCCAATTGATGGCCGAGGCGTCCTACCTGGAGACCCCGGATCCGGCCACGGCCGACTGCATCGTGGTCAACACCTGCAGTGTCCGGGGTAAGGCGGCCCAGAAAGCCTACAGCCTCCTGGGAGGCTTTCGGCGGCTCAAGCGAGAAAACCCCGGCCTGGTGATCGCGGTTACCGGCTGCGTGGCCCAGCAGGACGGCGAGGCGCTACTTGCCCGGATGCCCCACCTGGACCTGGTGGTCGGGCCGCAGCAGATTTATCAACTGCCCCAACTGGTGGCGGAGGCCCGGAGCCTGGACGCCCGGCGTAGCGCCACCCTGCTCTCCCCCACCTTCGCCATCCCCCCTTTTCTGCCCAGTTTCAAGAACAACGGCGTTTCCCACAAACGCTTTGTCACCATCATGCAGGGCTGCAATAATTTTTGCACCTACTGCGTGGTGCCCCATACCCGGGGCCGGGAGATCAGCCGCCAATCGGCCGACATCATCGCCGAGGTCAAGCACTTGGTGGCCCACGGGGTGCGGGAAGTCACCCTTTTGGGCCAGAACGTCAATTCCTATGGTCAAGGGATTCCCGGCATGGATTTTCCGCAATTGCTACGGGCCGTGGCCGAGGTGGACGGGCTGGCCCGGCTCCGTTTCACTACCTCCCACCCCAAGGATCTTTCCGAGGAATTGATGCGCTGTTTCAGCGAGATCGATATTCTCTGCCCTCATTTTCACCTCCCGGTCCAATCCGGCTCCGACCGGCTTCTGTCCCGGATGAACCGCAAGTACAGCCGGGCCGATTACCTGGCCAAGGTGGAACAATTGCGTAGCCTGCGGCCGGATATCGCCCTTACCACCGACCTGATCGTCGGTTTTCCCGGCGAGAGCGAGGAGGACTTTGAAAAGACCATGGAAATTCTTAACTTGGTTCGCTATGATTCCGCTTTCTCGTTTAAATATTCTGATCGCCCCTTTGCCGTGGCCGCCAATTTTCCTGATAAGGTGGAAGAGGCGGTCAAAAGTCGCCGCCTGGCCCGTTTGCAGGCCAGCCAAGACGAAATCAGCCGGGAAATCAAGGAGATGGAGATCGGCAAAGAGGTGGAAATCATGGTGGAGAGCCGCAGCAAGGCCGCCGGCGAGCAATGGAGCGGCCGCACCCCGGAAAACCGGATCGTCAATTTCAACTGCGACCAGGAACTGGCACCCGGCCAATTGCTCCGGGTCCGCCTGGAAGAAGCCTGCCGCAACAGTTTGCGCGGCCGGTTATGTTAGCTAACCCTTGCAAGGGAGGAATGGCGGATGATTGATCTGCATACCCATTGTCTGTTCAGCGACGGCGAATTGGTGCCGGCGGAGCATCTGCGGCGGGTGGAAGTGCTCGGCTACCTGGCGGTGGCGATCACCGACCATGCCGATGTTTCCAACCTGGATTTTATTGTTCCCCGGCTGGTCGAGGCGGCCCGGCGACTCAATCCCCATAGCGCCACCCGTCTTATTCCCGGCATTGAATTGACCCATGTGCCGCCGGCCCTGTTCGCGGAGCTTACCGCCCGGGCGCGGGAATTGGGGGCCCAGATCGTGGTGGGTCACGGCGAAACCGTGGTCGAGCCGGTAATTCCCGGCAGCAACCGGGCGGCGATCGAGGCGGGGGTGGATATTCTCGCCCATCCCGGCCAGATCAGCCGGAAAGACGCCGAGTTGGCGGCGCAGAAAGGGGTTTTTCTCGAACTTTCCGGCCGTAAAGGCCATTCCCTGACCAACGGCCATGTCGCGGCTCTGGCCAGGATAGTGGGCACCCGTCTGGTGGTCAACGCCGACGCCCACGGCCCGGCTGATTTTTTGACTGGCGAGAGGGCCGAACAGGTAGGGCGCGGGGCCGGCCTGAGCGTCGAGGAATACGTTCAGGTGCGGAACAACATGGAGGAATTGATTCGCCGTTCGCCGGCCCTGTGAGTCCTACAGGCTGATTTGTTCTTTGATCCGGGCAAAGGTCTTGGGGCCGACGCCCCGCACCTTTTGCAGTTCGGCAAGCTCCCGGAAGGGGCCGTGTTGCTCCCGGTGCCGGACAATCCGTTCCGCCAGGGACGGGCCGATGCCAGGGAGAAAGGTCAGGGTGGCGGGATCGGCCCGGTTGATGGAAATAGGATCAAAAGAGAAAAGGGCGAGGCGGCCGGGAGCTTGCTCGTCGGGCAGCCAAGTCGCCACCCCCGTCTCCCCTGCCCTGTTCGGCAGGCGGTACAACCCGGCCACCGGCTGTTGTTGTTGCGCCGGTCCGGGATCGAGCCAGCGATAGTGGTAACTTAAAGGAGCAATAGGTGGCGGCGGCGCAGCCTGTTGCCAGAGACCGGCCAAACCCAGGCCAACCCCTAGAGCCAGCAGCAGCCGCAAACGCCAGCGGGCCACCGCTTCTCCCTGGCCGGGATCAGCAGCCTTTGCCGCTTCCCCCGTCCCGCGCCCGTTCATCTTTCATCAACTTGTAGGTGATGCTGTCCACCAGGGCCTGCCAGCTTGCCTCGATAATGTCGTGGGAAACTCCCACCGTACCCCAGGCAGCTTCATGGTCGCCGGATTCGATCAACACCCGCACCCTGGCTCCGGTACCGTGTTCGCTGGCCAGTACCCGCACCTTGTAATCCTGCAACTCCACCTGGGCCAGCTGGGGATAAAAACCGGCCAGGGCCTTGCGCAGGGCGTTGTCCAGGGCATTGACCGGGCCGTTGCCGAGGGCGGCGGCATGCACCGTTTCCCCGCCCACTTCCAACCGGATGGTCGCCTCCTCCATGATCCCGCCCGCGATTTCGCCTTCACTGACCGCGCCGGCCGCCGGTTCCTTCTGACTGATCACCCGGAAACCCAGCAACCGGAAATACTCCTTGCGGGTGCCCAAGGCCCGTCGCATCAGCAGTTCAAAGGAGGCCTCGGCCCCTTCGTACTGAAAGCCCTGGGTTTCCAGCTCTTTGAGTTTTTTCAGGATCGAGCTGACCAGGGGATCCTTGCTGTCAAGATCGATCCCGTATTTTTTCGCCTTGTGGAGAATGTTGCTGCGGCCGGCCTGATCGGAAATCAGGATCCGGCGGATGTTGCCCACCTTTTCCGGCTCGATGTGCTCATAGGTCAGAGGATTGCGCTTGACCGCGCTGACGTGGATCCCGCCCTTGTGGGCAAAGGCCGCCTGGCCGACATAGGGCTGATACTTGTTGTGCGGCATATTGCCCAGTTCGGTGACAAACCTGGAGGTTTCGGTGAGCTTGCCCAAACGCGCCGCCGCTGCAAACGCATAGCCCATCTTGAGGGCCAGGGCCGGCATGATCGAAGTGAGGTTGGCGTTGCCGCAGCGCTCGCCGACCCCGTTGATGGTTCCCTGCACCTGCCGCGCCCCCAAGGAGATCGCCAGCAGGGAGTTGGCCACCGCGCTTTCCGAATCGTTGTGGGCGTGGATTCCCAGCTCAATCTTGCTGCCCGTCTGCTTCAAATGCTTCTTGACCGCGGTGATGATGGCGGCGATTTCCGTGGGCAGGGTGCCGCCGTTGGTGTCGCAGAGCACCAGGTATTCCGCTCCCCCGGCCACCGCCCGGTCGAGGGTGGCGAGGGCGTATTCGGGATTGGCCTTGAAGCCGTCGAAAAAATGCTCGGCATCGTAAAATAGATGCTTGACCCGGGGCCGGAGAAAGGCGAGAGAATCCTCGATGATCAAGAGGTTGTCGGCCAGTTCGATCCGCAGGGCGTCGCGAACGTGGACATCCCAGCTCTTGCCGAAGATGGTGATCGCCGGGGTGGCGGCCGCCACCAGGGCCTGGAGATTGGGGTCCTGATCGGCCGGATTGCTGAAATTGCGGGTGCTGCCAAAGGCGGCAACCTGGCTGTGGCTGAGACGATAGTTCCTGATTTCCTCAAAGTAGCGGGTGGAGGCGGGATTGGCGCCGGGCCAGCCCCCTTCCACGAAATCGATCCCCAGCTCGTCGAGCTTGAGGGTGATCCGCAGCTTGTCCTCCACCGAGAGGTTGAAATTCTCGGCCTGGGTGCCGTCCCGGAGGGTGGTGTCGTAGATCAGCAGGCGCTTGGATGCCATGATATCCGCTTTTATCCTTCTGCCTGGGGAGCGCCGTCCAAGCCAAAGGCATGGTGGAGGGCGCGCACCGCCAGTTCCGTATATTTTTCCTCGATCACGCAGGAGACCTTGATCTCCGAGGTGCTGATCATCAGGATGTTGATTCCTTCCCCGGCCAGCACCTTGAACATGGTGGTGGCGATTCCGGGATGGTTGCGCATCCCCACCCCGACAATGGAAACCTTGGTGATATTCTCAGAGCCGTTGACCCCCTCGGCCCCGATTTCGGCCGCTGTCTTTTCCAGGATGCTCATCGCCCGCTTGTAGTCGGCCCGGGGCACGGTGAAGGTCATGTCGGTAAGCTGTCCGTCCCTGGTATTCTGGATGATCATGTCCACCACGATCCCTTCTTTCGAGATCGGATCAAAAAAACGGGCGGCGGTGCCGGGAATGTCCGGCACCTTGCTCACCGTGATGCGCGCTTCGTTCTTGCTATAGGTAACCCCGGAAACCGGATTCGTTTCCATATCCTTGTCCTCCTCGACAACCCATGTTCCTTCCGTATTGGTAAAGGTGGAGCGCACCTGCACCGGCACCTTGTAACGCTTGGCGATTCCCACCGAGCGGATGTCCAGCACCTTGGCCCCCAGGCTCGCCAGTTCCAGCATCTCGTCGTAGGAGATGCGGTCGACCTTGCGGGCCGAGGCGCAGATATTGGGATCGGTGGTGTAAACCCCTTCCACGTCGGTAAAAATCTCGCAACTGTCGGCCTTGAGCGCCGCCGCCAGGGCCACGGCGGTAGTGTCCGAGCCGCCCCGGCCCAGGGTGGTGATGTCGCCCTGGTCGGTCACTCCCTGGAAACCGGCCACCACCACCACCCTGCCCTGGTCGAGATGCTGCTCGATCAAAGCGGTGTCGATGCCGGTGATTCTGGCCCGGGTGTGGAGGGCGTCGGTGTGGATTTTCACCTGGTCGCCCAGCAGTGAGACTGAGTCAAAGCCCATTTCCTTGACCGCCATCGCAAAAAGGGCCACCGTTACCTGTTCGCCGGTGGCGAGCAGAACATCCATTTCTCGGGGATCGGGCAGCGCCTGCATCTCCTGAGCCAGGGCCACGAAACGGTTGGTCTCCCCGGCCATGGCCGAGAGCACCACCACCATCCGGTGTCCTTGTCGGCGGGAGGCCAGCACCCGCTCGGCCACTGCCTTGATTTTTTCCGGGTTGGCGACCGAAGTGCCGCCGAATTTCTCAACAATCAGAGCCATGCCAGTATCCAGTTTCTTCTGTAACTCAAGCTGAAAAGGCGGCCATCCTTGGGATGCGGCCGCCCGAATATTGGCGGATCATACTATTTACCCAGAAAAAATCAAGCGGCAGCCTGAACTGCCGATAAAAAAATAAGGCTGAACTTAAAAAAGATGCTTGAAATAAGACGGCGGATTTGCTAGAAAAAAACAATTCGCTTGGCCGCAGGGCGCAAATAACAAGGGATCACGGATCACAGACCATGTCAAAACCTTTAAAAGAGACCATTCGCAGCCTGGGGCGTTCCCTGAAAATTTTTCTCAATACCTCCCATTTTCCCACCCTCGTCCTTACCGTGGTCGTAACCCTGGCGGTGGTGCTGTTTGCCAATATCACTCCCGCCTCCCTGCCGGAACGGCGGGCCTTGCCCAGCTTGCCCGGATTGGCGGAAAAGGCGCTCAAGGATGACAGTCTGGCCGCCCTGGCCGGGGCCGATTTTCCCGCCGGTTACACCGAAATCAACGGCACCCTGCAACCCGGCGACACCTTGGGCAACGCCTTGCGCCGCCGCCAGGTCAGCGAGCAGATCCGTTCCCAGATCATCAATGCCCTGGACGGCCACCTTGATTTCCGCAACCTGCGGCCCTCCGACCGTTACGCGGTGATCCTCGACGAGGCCGGGGAGTTGGCGGCCTATCGTTACGAATCCGGCCCCCTGGATATTTATCAGGTAATCCGCACCCCGGACAATGAATTCCAGACCGAAAAACTGGCGGTTCCCCTGGAGCAGCGAGTCGTCGAACTGGCCGGCCGGGTTGAATCCTCCCTCTTTGCCGCCTTCCAGCCCCACGGAGAAGAGGCCAAGCTGATCTACACCTTTGCCGATATTTTCGCGGCCAGGATCGATTTCAACACCGAAACCAGAAACGGCGACAAATTCGGCCTGATCTTCGAAAAGTATTACAAGGACGGGGAGTTTGTCGGCTACGGCCGGATCCTGAGCGCCAAGTACCAGCGCCGGGACGGCGAAGTGCTGGAGGCCTTTTTTTACGAGTCGGAAAAGACCCCCGGCTCCTATTTTGACCGCCAGGGCCATGAACTTGGCGCCTCTTTTATTCGTTCGCCGGTGCCGATGGGGCGGGTCACCTCCGGCTTCAGCCCCAATCGGCTCCATCCGGTGCTGAACGTGGTTCGGCCCCACCTGGCGGTGGATCTGGCCGCGCCGGTGGGTACCCCGGTAATCGCGGCGGCCGACGGCCGGGTGGTGCTGGCCGGCTGGAACGGCGGCTACGGCAACCAGGTGATTCTGGAGCATGCCAACGGTTATCGCACCCAGTACGGTCATTTCTCCCGGATTCGGCCTGGCCTCAAGGTGGGCGACCGGGTACGCCAGAAGGAAGTGATCGGCTATGTCGGGGCCACCGGCCTGGCCACCGGCCCCCATGTCTGCTATCGGGTGCAGCACAACGGTCGTTTTGTCGATCCCCTGGGTCTTAAATTCCGGCCTCGTTCGGTGCTGGCCGGGGCCGAACTGGCCGGCTTCCAGGGCCAGGCCGAAGCGGTGAGCAAAATGGCCCAAGGCGGCGGGGTCGGCCGGGTGGTGCAGGTCAAAAACATCACCGTCACCCCGGACCGGAAGATATTCCTCCTTTGATTCCACCCTTCAACATCGTCCTGGTCAACCCGGAAATCCCGCCCAACACCGGCAGCATCGCCCGCTTGTGCGGGGCCACCGACACCATCCTCCATCTGGTCAAGCCCCTGGGTTTCAGCACCGACGACAAGCAACTCAAGCGGGCCGGGCTCGATTACTGGCAACATGTGCGGATCGTCTACTGGGAGAGTCTGGATGATTTTCTCGCGGCCCAGGATGAAGCGCGGCTCTATTTTCTGACCAAAAAGGTTTCCCGGCTCTATACCGAAATCAGCTACCAGCCGGGGGATTTTCTCGTTTTCGGCCGGGAAACCGTGGGGTTGCCGGCGGAAATCGTCTCGCTTTACGCGGATCGCTGTTGCGCCATTCCCATGTCCAACCCCAACATTCGCAGCCTCAATCTGGCCCAGGCCGCGGCGGTGGTTCTCTACGAAGCCCTGCGCCAGCAACGCTGACCACAAGGAGGAAAAAGATGAGCACCCAGACCATCCGCCTGGAAAACGGCACCGAATACAGCGGTGAAATGGAGAACAACCGCCCCCACGGCCACGGGGTGCTGCTCGATTCCCAGGGCAACCGTTATCAGGGCGAGTTCAAGGACGGTAAGATGGATGGCAAAGGCGAACTGGCCCAGGCGGACGGGACTACCTACATGGGAGAGTTCAAGGAGAATATGTTCCACGGCCAGGGGGTTTTGCTCCAGCCCAATAACTGCCGCTACGAAGGGGAATTCGCCAACAACCGTTTTCACGGCCAAGGAAAGCTGGTGCAGGGAGACGGCAGCGGCTGGGAAGGAGGATTCAGCGATGGCGCCATTGCCGGGGCAGGGGTAATCAGCATGCCAAGCGGCGAACGAATCAAGGGCAGTTTCGTTGATGGCGCCTTTCAGCCGGAGAAAGAGCCGGGTGGCTCAGCCTGATTGAGCTGAACCACCCGGCCGGAGGAGAGAAAGACCGGTGCGCTTTGCGCACCTGATGATATTACTGATTTACGCAAGCACCACCGCCGCAGGCACCGCCGCCCATACCACATCGGCCACTGATTCCGGCAGTCTGGGCTTTTTGACGCATCTGTTCCTGCAAGTCAAAAAGTTCGTTGGATAGGCTGGTCGCTCTTGCTTCGTCAGGGTTGGCGGCCCTAAGTACGGCTTGCAATTCTGTCCTTTTGCTGTTGATCTGACGTCGCAGATCCAGGGTTTCATTTAAAAATTGTTCCCTCTGCTGCAGGGTCGCATCATCCAATTGGGCCACCCCCTGCTGCCCCCCAATGCCGTAGCCAGGCCCTCCAACACCCAGACCCGGCCGGGCGGCAGCGATGCCACTCCCCAGTAATCCCAGACATGCCACCAAGGCGATTGTCATTATGCTCTTTTTCATCGTCACACCTCCAAAGATGTTTTAGTTTCCCCGCGGGACTATTCCCGCGCTGACGGGCTTTAATACAACAACCGTGCCAACAGGCGAATACTTTGATCAGCTTACTGATAACACGTATTTTATGGCTAAAATCATTCTTGAGACTTACTGGCCGTGAATGGATAGTTTGTATCCGCAAGCAAACAGTATCTGGATACTTTTTATACAACCGGATAAGGTCAGCATGCCTATCAATGGTCATAATTGCCGCTCTCCCCGGATATCTTCCATGACGGCACGGAATGTGTATGGAATTTGGTTAACCATGAAGTGATGCCTTGCCAATAAATACAAATATGATGAGCCTGCCATGTTGATCCGCAAACGACATTTTCTTTACGCCTCGCCCTGGATTTTTGCAGCGGCGGTCGGCATCCTGTTGGTTATCATAATTTTCTTCGCCTTAAGCAACATGCGGCGAGAGCAACAAGTAATGCGGGAAAATCTCTTCAATCGGTCTCAGGCGGTGGCGCGGATGGTGGGGGCCGGAACCAGAACCGCTATTATGATGGGCTTAGGAACGCCGCAGGTGCAACATTTGATCGAGCAGGCGGCCGAGGAGCCCGATATTCGTTATCTTATGGTAATGGACGGTAATTATGAAATTCTGGCCCACAGTGATCCAATCAGAATAGGAGAGCGACTCGCTGACCGACTTGCCAGGTTACCATCGGCATCAAGGCAGGGATACTACCGGATTGTTGAGTCTGAAAATAATAAGGGCAAGGTCTTTGAATTGACCAGCGCCTTCCGTCCCCTTGAAGGCAGAGGACAGGGGATGATGCAGAGGGGCTTGCCGGGAAAATACTGCAACGAATGTTCGAAGGATGGTTCCCCCTCCCATACAGGGCCAGATGGCCGTCTTGACTGGTGTGCCCAAGGTCTCGGCAACCATCCGCCGGGCGTCGAGAACGCCGCCCTGCCGGCCCGTTTCATCGTGGTCGGATTGGACATGGGTGCCGAAGAGGCGATCATTCGCCAGGGCATTTATCATATCTTTTTTATCTCCCTGGCCCTCTTTTTGGCCGGCCTGGGGGGCTGGACCGCCCTGCTGGGCGCCCAGGGTTTCCGCACCTCCCAGCAAACCCTTAACTACATGCGGATTTTCAGCGGCCGCCTGATTTCCCGCCTGCCCTTGGGGGTGATCGCCACCGCCGACCCCGCCTCGCCCGCCGATCCCGGCCGGATCAAGACCTTCAATCCGGCCGCCGCCGCCCTGCTCGGCCTGGAACCGGCAACCGTGCTCAATCTTCGTCCGCAAGAGGCGCTGCCCGCCCCCTTTGCCGCCCTGTTGAGCGCTGCCGCTTGCCCCGATGGCGAGAATTCGGCAGACCCGGCCTCCTCCGCTTGCGAGCAAGAGGTGGAATATCAAACCACCAACGGCCGGCATTTAACTCTGCAAGTGGCGGTGATGGCGATGGATGATCCGGGCAAGGGGGTTATCGGCCGGGTACTGCTGCTCCAGGACGTAAGCGAACGCAAGCGGCTGGAACGGGAAATGGGCAAACATGAACGGCTGCTCGCCTTGGGCAAGATGGCGGCCGGGGTGGCCCATGAGGTGCGCAACCCGCTCAGTTCGATCAAGGGCCTGGCCGCCCTTCTGGGGGCCAAATTCGCCCCGGAGAGCCCGGAGCAGGAGGCGGCCGGTCTGCTGGTCAGCCAGGTGGAAAGATTGAACCGGGCGATCAGCGAGCTGCTCGATTACGCCCGTCCCCTGCCCTTGCAACGGCATCCTTTAGACCTTAACCGGCTGCTGGCCGATTCCCTTAAGCTGATGCAGACCGAAGCCGAAGCGCTGGGAATAACCCTCGACTACCGGAATAATCCGGCCCTGCCGCCGGTCAATGGTGATCCCGACCGGCTGGGGCAGGTTCTGCTCAACCTGTATCTCAACAGTTTTCAGGCCATGCCCGAGGGAGGAGAATTGCGGGTGCGGGCGGAGGCCGCCGCCGGGGGTAATGAGGTGGTTATTACGGTAAGCGACCGCGGCCAGGGCATTCCGCCGGAATTGATCGGCCAGATTTTTGACCCCTATGTTACCGGCAAGGCCGACGGGGTCGGCCTGGGACTGGCCATGGCTTACAAAATCATCGACGAACATGGGGGGCGGATCACGATCAGCAGCCAGGTCGGGGCCGGCGCCACGGTCACCATCACCCTGCCCTGTTAAGACTGTTTACTCCGCTTCCCGGTGGATGCTGGCTCCGACCCGGGTCAGTTTGCCGACCAGATCGTCGTAGCCCCGGTCGAGATGATAGACCCGGGAAATTTCGGTGACCCCTTCGGCGGCCAAGCCGGCCACCACCAGAGAGGCGCTGGCCCTGAGATCGGTGGCCATTACCTTGGCCCCCAGGAGGCTGCCGGTGCCGTTGACAATGGCGCTGTGGCCGTCCACCCGGATGTCGGCCCCCATCCGCCGCAATTCCGCCACGTGCATGAAGCGGTTTTCAAAGATCGTCTCGGTGATCATGCTTAAACCTTGGGCCAGACACATCAGGGCCATCATCTGGGCCTGAAGATCGGTGGGGAAACCGGGATACGGCATGGTTTTAAGATCAACCCCCTTGAGCGGCCCTTTTCTCGCCACCCGGATCGTATCCCGCCCTTCTTCCACTTTCACTCCGGCGGCCCGCAGTTTCTCAAAGAGTGACGGCAACAGGGAGGGATCGCAGTTGGTCAGGGTAAGTTCGCCGCCCACCGCCGCCACCGCCACCAGATAGGTGCCGGTTTCGATCCGGTCCGGGAGAATCCTGATTCGGGCCGGGCGCAGTTTTTTCACCCCTTCCACCACCAGGGTATCGCTGTCCCGGCCCACGATCCTGGCGCCCATGCCGGTAAGCATGTCGATCAGATTGCCCACCTCCGGCTCCCGGGCCGCGTTTTTGATGGTGGTTATCCCATCGGCCAGCACGGCCGCCATCAGGATGTTTTCGGTGGCGGTGACCGAGGGGATGTCGAAATAGACGGTGCCGCCGTGCATCCGGCCATTGTCCACCTCGGCATCGACGTAACCCTGGGCCAGTTGGTGGCTTACCCCCAGTTGCTGCAAGCCCTGGAGATGGAAATTGATCGGCCTGGCCCCGATGGCGCAACCGCCGGGCAGGGAAACCCGCGCCCGGCCCAGGCGGGCCAGGAGCGGCCCCAGCACCAGCACCGAGGCGCGCATGGTTTTCACCAACTCATAAGGGGCTTCGGGGTTGTTCAGGCCGCCAGCATCGAGTGTGACGCGACCGTCTTCGTGGTGCTCGGCCGTCACGCCCATGTTGCGGATCAGCTTGAGCATGGTCGACACGTCTTGCAGGCGCGGCACATTGGCCAAGGTCACGGGCTCGGCGCTGAGCAAAGCGGCGCACAGCTCGGGCAGGGCGGCGTTCTTGGCACCCGACACCTCAAGCGTGCCTTGCAGGCGGTGGCCGCCACGAATTTTCAGTTTGTCCATGGGTCAGGTCGGTGCGTTGCGGCCCGAAGGCCTTCGGATCATGGGGCTTGCGCAGCCCACTCGGCGGGCGTGAAGGTTTTCATCGACAAGGCGTGCACCTCGTCGGTCTTCATCCGCGCGCCGAGCGTGGCGAACACGCGCTGGTGGCGCTGGATGGCGCGCTTGCCTTCGAACTCGGGCGAGACGACCAGCGCGGTCCAGTGGCGACCGTCGCCGTCGACGTCGATGTAGTCGCAGCGCAGCGAAGCGCTGATGATGGATTTCAGTTCGTCGGCAGTCATGGTGCGGAAGGGCTGGAAGAAGGTTCTAGCTGCGGATTTTGTAGCCGATGCGCAGCAGGTGGACCGCCACGGCGCTCACGGCGGCGAACGCCGTGGCGACGATTCCCAGGCTGAGCCACGGCGACACGTCGCTGACGCCGAAGAAGCCGTAGCGGAAGCCGTCGATCATGTAGA
>DIKC01000050.1:0-9122 GCA_002421565.1 Desulfobulbaceae bacterium UBA5628
CTTGACGGATCAGGTGGCGGTCGAGCCGACGGGCCAGGCCCCGGTCGCCGAGGGGCGGGAGGTGCGCCGCCACTGGGATGAATTTGTCGCCTATGTCCGGGCGCGCAAAATATGGATGGCGCCGGTGCTGGCTAAAAGCTCCGGTATCAAGGAAGAAGGGAGCGAACTGGAAATCCGTTACGATGATTCGGTGGATTGCAAGTTGCTGGAAGAGCCGGAGAACAGTAAGCTGCTCAGCGAATTCGCCCAGGATTTTTTTCAGCGGGAATTGACCATCCGGCTCAAGATCAAGGGCGGTGATACCCTGGAAATGGACGGCGAAGAGCATTCCCGGGCCCAGCGCCGCGCCCTGGCCGATGACCCCCTGGTGCAGATGGCGGTGGAGATCTTTAACGCCGATCCCCCCAACATCCGCACCGGCCCGCGCAGTCGTTAGGCGGGTTGCGGCCGGCGAGAAAATAATTCAGATTAGTGAGTGAGGCAAAAGTCATGGATATGAATCAGATCATGAAGCAGGCCCAGCACTTTCAGCAGAAACTGGCGGTGTTGCAGCAGGAGTTGGGCAACCGAACCGCGACCTCCACGGTGGGGGGCGGCATGGTTCAGGCCACGGTCAACGGCCGTCACGAACTGGTGGAGCTCAAGGTCGATAAAGAGGTGATCAACCCCGATGATCCGGACATGCTTCGCGACCTGATCATGGCCGCGGTCAACGATGCCGGCAAGAAGGCCCGGGACATGGTTCAGTCCGAAATGAGTAAATTGACCGGCGGGATCAATATCCCCGGCCTTTTTTAGTCTTTTTGCGCGCACTTCATGACCGCCATTCCCCAACCCCTGGCGCGGCTGATCAACTCCCTCGGCCGCCTGCCGGGAATCGGCCGTAAAAGCGCCACCCGCCTGGCCCTGCATCTGTTGCGGCGGCCGGCGGTGGAGGCCCGGAACCTGGCCAAGGAGCTGATGGAGCTCCACCAGCTCATCACCCTTTGTTCCGAGTGCTTCGCCTTTTCCGAAAGCGATCCCTGCGAGATTTGCCGCAACGAAGCCCGCGACCCCGGCCTGGTCTGCGTGGTGGAGGAGCCGGGCGATCTGCTGGCGATTGAAAAAACCGGGGCCTTCAAGGGTCGCTATCATATTCTCCACGGGGTGCTTTCGCCGGTGGACGGGATCGGGCCGGAGGAATTGAAGGTCGGCCTGCTTTTGAACCGGGTCCGGCGGCAGCAGGTGCGGGAGGTGCTGATCGCCACCAGTTCGACGGTGCCGGGGGAGGCCACCGCCTCCTATCTGGCCGGGCAGCTGGAGGAACACACCGAGGCCAGGATCACCCGCCTGGCCTACGGGATTCCCATGGGCATGGACATCAAATACGCCGATGAACTTACCCTGGGCCGGGCCATCGAGGCCCGCCGCAACACCCGCGACCGTTAAGAGGTTTTAGCTTGACACGATTCGGGCAAGCTGGTATCTGATGGCGGTTTGATGCAGGCGCGTAGCTCAGTGGGAGANNGAGAGCGCTACCTTGACACGGTAGAAGTCGGCGGTTCAATCCCGCCCGTGCCTACCAGGATTTTCTCAGGGCTTCGCAGGGCGTTTGGCGAAGCCTCTGTTTTTTAAGCCAGGCGGCGGATAAAAAGGATCATGAGTCAGATCACCCTTACTCTCGCGGGCGAGAGCAAAACCTTCCCGGCCGGGATTACGGCGGCCGAGGCGCTCAAGGAACTGGTTTCCGGCAAGGTGCGGAAACAGACGGTGGCGGTGCGGGTAAACGACGCCCTCCTCGATCTCTCCGCCCCCCTCACGGCCGGCGGCCTCTTTGTCCCGATCACCGAAGATCAGCCCGAAGCCCTGGCGATCCTCCGCCACAGCGCCGCCCACCTCATGGCCGAGGCGGTGCTGGACTTGTTCGGCGAGCGGGTCAAGGTGGCCATCGGCCCGGCCACCGATGACGGTTTTTACTATGATTTCGACCGGGAGCAGCCCTTTACTCCTGACGATCTGGAGCGAATCGAGGCCAGGATGGCGGAGTTGGCGGCGGCCCGCGCCCCCTTCCAGCGGGAGGAGATGAGCCGGGAAGCGGCCCTGGATTTCTTTGCCAAGCAGGGTCAGCCCTATAAGGTTGAATTGCTCCATGAGATCGAGGCGGAAACAGTGTCGCTTTATCGCCAGGGCGGCTTCGTCGATCTTTGCCGGGGGCCGCATCTGCCGGACAGCGGCCGGTTGCAGGCGGTCAAGCTCCTCCGCCTGGCCGGGGCCTACTGGCGGGGCGACGAAAAGAACAAGATGCTGCAACGCATCTACGGCACCGCTTTTTTTGACCAGAAAGAACTGAAAAAATACCTCAACCAGTTGGAAGAGGCCAAGAAGCGGGATCACCGCAAGCTGGGCCGGGAACTGGAGCTGTTCACCATCCAGGACCAGATCGGGCCGGGCCTGATCCTCTGGCAGCCCAAGGGCGCCATGCTCCGGCGGATTATTGAGGATTACTGGCGGGAGGAGCATTACCGTCACGATTACGAACTGCTCTACACCCCCCATATCGCCCGCCGCGATCTCTGGCAGACCAGCGGCCACCTTGATTTTTACGGCGAGAACATGTTCTCGGCCATGGAGATCGAGGAGGTGCAGTATCAGCTCAAGCCGATGAACTGCCCCTTCCATATCGCGATCTACAAGGCGCGCAAATGGAGTTACCGGGAGTTTCCGGTCCGTTGGTGCGAACTTGGCACCGTCTATCGCTTCGAGAAAACCGGAGCCCTGCACGGCCTGATGCGGGTGCGGGGCTTTACCCAGGACGACGCCCACATCTTCTGCCGGCCCGATCACCTGGAAGATGAGATTTTCCGGATTCTCGACCTCAATCTCCATGTCCTGAAAACCTTTGGTTTCAGCGATTATGATATTTATCTCTCCACCCGCCCGGAGAAGTACGTGGGCAGCGACGAGCACTGGCAGCAGGCGACCAACGCCCTCAAGCTGGCCCTGGAGAAAAAAGGGCTGGCCTATACGGTCGATCCCGGCGAGGGGGTTTTTTACGGCCCCAAGATCGACATCAAGATCAAGGATGTGATCGGCCGGGCCTGGCAATGTTCGACGATCCAGGTCGATTTCAACCTGCCGGAGCGGTTTGAGCTGGGCTATACCGGCGAGGATGGGGCCGAGCATCGGCCGATCATGATCCACCGCGCCCTGATGGGTTCCCTGGAGCGTTTCTTCGGGGTGCTGATCGAGCATTATGCCGGCGCCTTTCCGGTCTGGCTGGCCCCGGTTCAGGCCCGGATATGCAACATCACCGACGCCCAGCTCGATTATGTCGAAAAGGTTTACCGGGAATTGCGCCGGGCCGGGATTCGGGTGGAAAAAGACAGCCGCAATGAAAAATTGAATTACAAGATCCGCGAGGCCCAAGTCCAGAAAATCCCTTACATGCTTATTGTCGGGGACAAGGAAGCGGCCGAGGGCACGGTGACCGTGCGCCTCCGGGACGGCCAGAACCTGCCGCCCATGCCCCCGGCCGAATTTGCCGCCCTGGTGCGCGGGGACGGGCCGATCTGAAGCACCCTTTATAAATTATTGGCGCAATCCCTGTCGGATATGTTATATATCTCCCCTTTGCACGCAGACAGG
Source organism: Desulfobulbaceae bacterium UBA5628 (assembly GCA_002421565.1). Lineage (GTDB taxonomy): Bacteria > Desulfobacterota > Desulfobulbia > Desulfobulbales > Desulfurivibrionaceae > UBA5628. The sequence goes on from DIKC01000050.1 coordinate 3,625, forward strand.
GTCGGGGAGGCGCGAGGCTGTTTTCCCGATAATCGTTCAGGCAGATGAAGGAGGCCGGGTATCATTAAGGGCAGAAGGAAAGAGCAGGAGGAAGTAAAAGAGGTCCGGGCGCGGATCAATCAGCAGATTCGTTGCGATGAAGTGCGGCTGATCGATGCCGATGGCAGTCAGGCCGGGATCATGTCGCCGCGCGAGGCCCTGTTTCGGGCGGAAGAGGCGGGGCTCGATCTGGTGGAAGTTTCCCCCACCGCCAAGCCGCCGGTCTGCCGGATCATGGATTACGGCAAATACCGCTACGAAGTGAGCAAGAAGCAGCAAGAGGCCAAGAAGAAACAGACCGTGGTCGAGGTCAAGGAGATCAAGCTGCGGCCTAAAACCGAGAAGCATGATCTGGACTTCAAGCTGAAAAATATCAAAAAATTCCTCCAGCAGAACAACCGGGTTAAGGTAACCCTCCGTTTTCGCGGGCGGGAGATTGTTTATGCCGATACCATCGGGCTCGATGTCTTGAAGAAGCTGGCCGAGGATCTGGCCGAAGATGCCGCGATTTTACAGCCGCCGAGAATGGAAGGGCGCCAGATGACCATGCTGGTCGGCCCGAAATAGAAGAAAGAATAAGGAGTTTTACGCCATGCCTAAGATGAAGACCAACCGGGGGGCGGCCAAACGCTTCAAGACCACCGGAACCGGCAAACTGGTGCGCCGGAAAGCCTTTACCAGCCATATCCTGACCTCCAAGACCACCAAGCGCAAACGTTCCCTGCGCCAGGCCGGTCTGGTGGATGACACCAATGTCAAGGGGATCAGGCAACTGGTGCCGTATCTGTAATCAAGGAGAACTGCAATGCCTAGAGTAACTCGTGGTTTCAAGGCGCGTCGGCGCCGCAAGAAAGTCCTTAACCTGGCCAGCGGCTATGTGGGCGGCCGGAGCCGGCTCTATCGTTCCGCCACCGAGACCGTGGATCGCGCCCTGGTTTACGCCTATCGTGACCGGCGGCAGAAAAAGCGCGATTTCCGCAAGCTGTGGATCGTGCGGATCGGCGCCGCGGCCAAGGATAACGGCATCAGCTACAGCCGTCTGATGGGCGGTCTGAAAAAGGCGGAAGTGGATCTGGACCGCAAGGTGCTGGCCAACATGGCCCTGCTCGATCCGGCCGGTTTTGCCGAGGTGGTGAAAATCTCCGCCGCCGGCCATTGATCCCTTGGGCCTTTGCGCCCACCTTTTTGCTGTTCGTTATGAATCGGCCCGCGCGGTGTGAAAGTACGCCGTCCGGGCCGTTTTCCATCTAAGCCGATGGCGGATTAAATTATTATGGAAGATGAACTTCGCCGCTTGCGGGCCGAGGCCGAAGCGGCCCTGCTGGCTCTCAATCGTCCCGAAGACCTGGAGCCTTTCCGGGTCAATTACCTGGGCCGCAAGAGCCATTTTACCACCCTGATGCGCCGGTTGGGGCAGGCCTCGGCCGAGGAACGGCCCCGGCTGGGCAAGCTGGCCAACGAAATCAAGGCGGAACTGGAAAGCGCCTTTAACGCCCGGGAACAGGAGATCATGGCCGCCGCCGGCCCGGCCGCCCCGGCCGAGGATCTCACCCTGCCCGGCCGCCGTTTCCCCTTTGGCCGCCCCCATCCGGTTGCCCAGGTGATGGACGAGGTCTGCGCCGTTTTCATCGGCATGGGTTTCGGGGTCGCCCAGGGGCCGGACGTGGAGACCGACTTCTACAATTTCGAGGCCCTCAATATTCCGGCCCATCATCCGGCCCGGGCGATGCACGACACCTTTTATGTCGATGAAGGGAAGCTGCTGCGGACCCACACCTCGCCCATCCAGATCCGGGCCATGGAAAAGCAACGGCCGCCCCTGCGGATGATTGCCCCGGGCAAGGTCTATCGCTGCGATTCCGACATCACCCACACCCCCATGTTTCATCAGGTGGAGGGCTTCATGGTCGATCGGCGGGTGTCGTTCGCCGATCTCAAGGGGGTACTCTCCCTCTTTATCGCCCGGATTTTCGACCGCCAGACCCGGATTCGTTTCCGCCCCAGTTTTTTCCCCTTCACCGAACCGAGCGTCGAGGTGGATATCGGCTGCGTGATTTGCGGCGGGGCGGGCTGCCGGGTCTGCAAGCAGAGCGGCTGGCTGGAAATCCTGGGGGCCGGGCTGATCGATCCGGCGGTCTTTGCCAAGGTGGGCTACGACCCGGAGGAGTTCAGCGGTTTTGCCTTTGGCCTGGGGATCGAGCGAATCGCGATGCTGCGCTACGGGATCACCGATATCCGTCTTTTCTATGAAAACGACCTGCGCTTTCTGGCGCAGTTTTAACCGGCAGGCAAGCGATGAAATTTACCCTCAACTGGCTGCGGCAATATCTCGATACCGACCTGGAACCGGCGGAGATTGCCGCCCGCCTGACCATGCTTGGTTTGGAAGTGGATCAGGTCGCCCCCCTTTATCCGCCCCTGGAGGGGGTAGTGGTGGCGCGGGTGGAAACGGTGCAACCCCATCCCAATGCCGACCGCCTTTCCCTCTGCGAAGTGGCGGACGGCACCCAGACCCGGCGGGTGGTCTGCGGCGCCCCCAATGTCCGGGCCGGAATGCTGGTCGCCCTGGCCCTGCCCGGCACCGTCATGCCCGGCGGTTTCAAGATCAAGCCCGCCAAAATCCGGGGCGAGGCCTCGGAGGGAATGCTCTGCTCGGCCAAGGAACTGGGGCTAGGTGAGGATCAGGAAGGGATTATCGATCTCAGCGTCGAGGCGGCCGGCGGGCTTACGGTGGGCCAGCCTCTGGCCGAGGCCCTGGCCCTGTCCGACACCCTGATCGAGGTCGATCTTACCCCCAACCGGCCCGATTGCGCCGGNNCGGCGGGCAGCACCGGCCTGACCGTGCGCAAGCCGGTGACCGAGGCGCCGCCCCTGACCGGCAACGACCTGCCCTTTGCGGTGGCGGTGGAGTCAGCGGCCTGCCAACGCTACACCGCCCGCCTGGTGCGTAACGTCAAAATCGCCCCCTCGCCCTGGTGGCTGCGGCAGCGGCTGCTGGCGGTGGGGATGCGGCCGATCAACAATGTGGTCGATATTACCAATTTCGTGATGCTGGAATATGGCCAGCCCATGCATGCCTTTGATTTCTCCCGTCTGGCCGATGGCCGGATCGTGGTGCGCCAGGCCCAAGCCGGGGAAAACATCACCACTCTGGACGGGGTGGCCCGTGAGCTCGATTCCGAGATGCTCCTGATCCGCGACGGAGCCAAGCCGGTGGCGGTGGCCGGGATCATGGGCGGCGAGACGGCCGAGGTCAGCGAGACCACCACCTCGGTGCTGCTGGAAAGCGCCTGCTTTGAGGCGACCAGTGTCCGTCGCACCGCCGGCCGCCTCAAGCTGGCCACCGAGTCCTCCTATCGCTTTGAGCGGGGAGTCGATCCCCAGGCCGCGCCCCTGGCCCTGGAACGGGCGGTGCAACTGCTGGTCGAACTGGCCGGCGGCGAAGCGGTGGCGGGGGGCATTGATTGCGGTGGCCCTCCGGCCCCGGCCGCCCCGATCATCCTGCGCCTGGCCCGGGTCAACGCCCTTTTGGGCCTGGATTTGGATTTGGTCACCGTGGCCCGCCTCCTGGCCGGGATTGAAATTTTTTCCGAACAAGTTGATGCGGCCAGCCTTCGGGTGCAGCCCCCTTCCTTCCGGGTGGATTTGGAACGGGAAATCGACCTGATTGAGGAAGTGGCCCGCCTCCATGGCTATGACGCCATCCCCACCACCCTGCCCGCCGTGAGCATGGAACTGCCGGTTGCAGACCGGGCCGGGGAGGGGAGCCGGAAGGCGGCCGCCGCCATGCAGGCCCTCGGTTTTTACCAGGCGATCAATTACAGCTTCAGCGCCCCGGAACATGGCGACCGCCTCAACCTGGCGGCCGACGATTTCCGGCGGCAACAGGTGCGGCTACTCAACCCCCTGAGCGAAGAGCAGAGCGTCCTCCGCTCTTCCCTGCTGCCGGGGCTGCTGGAAAATCTCCGCCACAATATCAATCATCAGCAGCCGGACGTGCGGCTTTACGAGGCAGGCAAGGTCTTTGCTCCCGGCCAGGCCGGGGAACTACCCCAAGAGGAAGAACGCCTGAGCGCGGTGCTGAGCGGCCGGCGACGGCCCGGTGCCCCGCTTTTGTGGGAAGGCGAGACCCTGGTTGATCTGGTCGAGGCGCGGGGGGCGGTGGAAGAGCTTTGCGCCGCCCTCGCTCTGCCCCGGCCGGAATTTGTCCCGGCCTCCGAGCCGGCCCCTTATGCGGTGCCGGGTCTGCTCCTTAGGCTCAACATTGCCGGGGCAACGGTTGGAGAATTGGGAAAAATTTCGCCGCAAACGCTGAAAGCATTTGGCATCAAGCAGGAAGTCCTTTATCTTGATCTCAACCTGACCGCCCTGTTGGCGATCCCGTCCGCTCCCCGCGCCTTTGTGCCGCTGCCCCGGTTCCCGTCGGTCAAGTGGGATCTGGCGATGCTGGTGCCGGAGGCGACCGGGGCCGGCGAGATGCTGGCCGCCATTTATGAAGCGGGCGGCAAGCTGGTCGAGCAGGCGGAAATATTTGATATCTATCGCGGCAAGAATATCGAGGCCGGCTTAAAAAGCGTCGCCTTTGCCATTCATTACCGCGATCCGGATCGGACTTTGGATGAGGCGACCGTCGGCGTGGTTCATCGGAAAATAATCGATCTGATGGGCTCCCGCTTTCAAGGACAACTACGAGAGGCATGAGCATGAGCGACAAGGCAAACCTGACCCGCAAGGAACTGGCCAAGGCAATCAACGAAAAGATGGGGTTCTCCCAGCGCAGCGCCGCCGATTTGGTGGACATCACCTTTGACCGCCTCAAGGATACCCTGCTGGGCGGCGAGATGATCAAGCTGGTCCAGTTCGGCACCTTCAACGTGCGGCGCAAATCGCCCCGCCAGGGCCGCAATCCCCGCACCGGCGACGCCATGGAGATCACCAAGCGGAGCATGGTTTCCTTCCGGCCGAGCCGCATCGTCCGCGAGAGGATCAACAAGGGCTGAGCCGCGCCGTGCCTGAGTTGCCGCCGATTCCCGACAAACTTTACTTCAAGATCGGGGAAGTCTGCGAGATCACCGGGGTGAAGCAGCACGTCCTGCGCTACTGGGAGTCGGAATTCAAGATTCTCAGTCCCCAGCGGGCCAATTCCCGGCAACGTCTCTATCGCCGCAACGATGTGGAAAGCATCCTGCGAATCAAGCGGTTGCTCAAGGAAGAGGGCTTCACCATCAGCGGGGCCAAGAAGGCCCTGGCGGAAGAAGGGAAGGCAGCCAAAGGGGATGATGAGCCGGTGGGCGAGCAGGATGTGGCCCGCGCTTCCCTGGTCAGGATCAAGGCGGAACTGGCCGATCTCAAGAAAATCCTTGATGCTTGAGGGGAAACCCGGTAAATAGCCTTCTTCTTTACCGCAACGGTACAAGGATCGTTCAACATAGCATTTCGGGATGTAGCGCAGCCTGGTA
>DIKC01000050.1:9129-15563 GCA_002421565.1 Desulfobulbaceae bacterium UBA5628
GTTCGAATCCTCTCATCCCGACCAGAAAACAAAGGGGTTACGGTGCAAGCCGTAACCCCTTTCGTGTCTTTATCGGCAATTGCAAGGCAGGAGTACAAGAGCATCGCAGTTTTGCTTCTGATGAATAAGGGGTTTTTTTCCGTCTCGTTTTGGGGTAAAGATAGAAAGCAGTGAGAATGTTCACTGGCAATCGGAGTTCAGCCCCAAGGCAAAGGAGCGGATTATGTTTGGACTCGGCGTACCGGAATTGGTTGTTATCCTGGTGATTGTGGTGGTTATCTTCGGGGCCGGCAAGTTGCCGGAACTGGGGGCCGGGCTTGGCAAGGGGATCAAGAATTTCAAGAAGGCCACCCGCGAGGCGGACGAGCCGGCCAAGCTGGACGAGGGGAGCAGCAGCGAAAAGAAAGAGGACAAGGCCGCTTAATCAGGTCATCTAAGGAGAGCGCTATGTTTGGTTTGGGAATGCCGGAGTTGGTTGTGATTATGGGAATCGCCTTCTTGGTGTTCGGCGGCAAGAAGCTGCCGGAACTCGGCTCGGGCCTGGGCAAGGCCATCAGTTCCTTTAAGAAGGGAGTCCGTGACGTGGAAGAGAGCGGCAAGGAATTGCCGGGCGTCAAGGAGATGGCCTCCCTCAAAGAGGAAATCGGTCAGGTAAAGGACAATCTCGATCTGAGTAAGGTGGCCGGCCAGTAAACCGGCTCAGTCGTCAAAATCTCCGGCTGGGCCTTTGTCGCTGTTGATGGCGGCGGCCCGGTCCGCGATCCGGTCGCCGCTCCAGGCGGCCGGGTCTTCAATCCGCTCGGCCTTGGGGCCGGGATCATAGCCGCCCCGGGCAAGAATGGTTTCGATCGCCAGGGGGGCGGTGTGTTCGGCGTTGAACACCTCGACCAGCAGGTGATAGACGAAATCCTCCACCCGTTTGATCATCCGTTCCCGCACCGCCAGGGGTTGGCCCAGCAGCCGGTTTTCAAAGGGCAGGTTCAGCTTCTTGTAATCGCCCGCCTTCCAGCCCTTTTCGGTGGCATAGCGGACCATCGCCTCCCACATCGCCTCGCTTACCCCTTCGTTTTTCACCTTGATGAAATTGCCGGCCCCGTCCAGTTTGGCGTTGCCGTAGTCGTTCACCTCAAGGCCCCAGGAGATCATCTGTAAAGCGGTGGCGACGTTGGCCTTGGTGGTGCGGGTGTTGGCGGCAATCAGGCGCAGCCGTTCGGCACTGTTGCCTGAGGTGCCGTGCTGGGCCCCGGAAACCTGATAGGGAGTGAGGGCGTCGTGGATTTCGGCGGTCAGCTCCACCTGGATTCCTTCGTCGCTGGCCTCGATCCCGTGGGTGGTGCCGTTGTTGAGGGCGATCCAGTCCGGGAAGAGGTTGTGGGCGTTCAGGCCCTGGATCAGGAAGAGGGCCTCCTCGGCGGTGGAAAGACCGGCCTTGCCCTTGATTTCGCCCACCTCGGTTTCATAACCGGACCAGGTCGGCACCAGTTGGGCCAGAGAGAGGTTGGTCAGCAGGTTTTGCTCATCGGGCATATGGGAGGCGTCGATGGCGATGGAGGTGATCCCGGCCTCGAACATGGTGGGGATTTCCACCTTGGCGAAATCGAGGTCGGCCTCTTTCTTGATCCCGTAATGGTCGGCGTGGATCGCCACCGGCACGGTGATGCCCAGTTCGTTCATGGCCGCATCGATCAGGGTCGCCATATTCCAGTAATTGACCGGACAGTAGGCGGCGGCCCCGCCCTCGGAACGGGCGATTTCGATGATCAGGGCGGCGTCGGCCTTTTGCGCCGCCTTGAGCGCCCCGCGAATGATGAAGCTGTTGCGGGCGTTGGCGGCAATGGTCATGCACTTGCCCTTGGCCAGCATCGCCCGGTCGATAACCTTGCCGCTGACGATCAGGGCGCGGGAGTTGGGAAATAGTTTGACGATGTTGGGCGGCCGCCCGATGGCAAGGGCCTGATCGAAATCACGCGGTGAAGCAGGCATGGCATTCTCCCCGAGGTTGATTTTTTTTAGATCAGCAAAATTCTACAACAAGGGGCGGCAACGCGCCATTTAAAAAAGAGCAAAAAAAACCCCGCACAAGGCGGGGCTTTTAACTGACGTTGGTGGCGTGATCTTAGAGCTGGCGAACGTTACCCGCTGCCGGTCCCTTGGGGCCATCGACGATATCGAAGCTGACCCGCGCCCCTTCCTGGAGGGACTTGAAGCCCTGGCCCTGAATCGCTGAGTGGTGGACAAAAATGTCACTGCCGCCATCTTGAGCGATGAAGCCGAAACCCTTTGCATCATTGAACCATTTTACCGTACCTTCCGACATCGTACTGCTCCTTCTTAAACTCGGTTCCGCTGTGGAACCACTTGATAAAATCGCCGCTCCGCATTGGACGGAAACGGCTTCCATGCAGGGCTGTTTACCACATCGTAAAGCTTAACGCAAGAATTATTCAGGCCCATCTTTTTATGCTCCGAGGAGCATGATCCAGGCGGCCAGCACCAGCAGGGAAAAGATGGTGAGCGGCACTCCGGCCCGGGCGTGTTCCCAAAAGGAGATTTTCACCCCCAGCCGCCGGGCCTGTTCGATCACGATCAGGTTGGCGATGCTGCCGATCACGATTAGGTTGCCGGCAAAGGTGCTGGCAGCGGCCAGGGTGTACCAGGCGGCCGGGTTGGCGGCATCGAGGAAACGGACCAGGAGCATGGCGGCAGGGACGTTGCTGACCAGATTGCTCAATACTGCTGAAATGCCGGTGAGCATCAGGAGCTGGCGGGGATCAAGGCCGTGGGCGGCGAGAAATTCCAGGATTTGGCGGGGAATATCCCGGGCCTCGATCCCGTACACCACGATGAACAGGGCGCAAAACAGGGTGATCAGGTGCCAGTCGATCAGCTCCAGGATGTGGCGGGAGCGCAGCTTGCGGCTGAGCAAGAGCAGCCCGGCGATGGTAATCGCCGAGAGTTCCCTGGGGATCGGGGTGAAGAAAATGGCCACCAGCAGGCCGGTGGCGGCCAACCCCTTACCGCTTTGCCAGCGGTTGAAGGCGGGCCAGGGATCGTCGGTGGGCGTTGGGGTCGGGGCGCTGTCGGCCGCCGCCGGCTGCCGCAATTCCCGCCGGTAAAGGTAAAAAATAATCCCGTAGGCCCCGGCCAGGGCGAGGAGGGCGGGGGGAGTGCACCAGATCGAGAAGGCGGCAAAATCGAGGCGGCCGACCTGACCGATCAGCATATTCTGGGGATTGCCGATGATGGTGGCGGCCGAGCCGATATTGCTGGCCGCTGCCAGCCCCAGCAGGAAGGGAAGGGGGTTGAGTCCGGCCCGCAGCAAAGTGACGGTGAGTATCGGGGTGAAGGCGAGGCAGACAATATCGTTGGCCAGCAAGGCGGAAAGAGCGGCGCTGCTGGCCATCACCACCAGGAGAAAACGGCCGGGCCGGGCCAGGAGCGCGGTGGCGGCCAGGGCTACCCGGGTGTAGAAGCCGCCCAGCCGCAGTTGGGCCGAAACCACCATCAGGGCGTAGAGGAGAATGATGGTCGGCAGGTCGATGGCCGCCACTGCCTCATTTAGTGGCACCGCCCCGCTGACGACCATCGCGATCGCCCCCAGCAGGGCAATGCCGGTGCGATCGAGGAGGAGGCCGGGAATCCGGCCCAGAGCCACCCCGGCGTAGGTCAGGACAAAGATGATGAGCGCAATGTCATTCAATGTCGTTCATCGTTCTGCTTGCGGATTTGCTTTTAGTTGCGCAGCAGCTCGGCGATCTGGAAGGCCAGTTCCAGGCTTTGCTCGGCATTGAGGCGGGGGTCGCACATGGTTTGGTAGTTCTCCTCCAGGTGATGGGGGAGAAGCTGGCGGCCGCCGCCCACGCACTCGGTGACATGTTCGCCGGTCATCTCGAAATGGACCCCGCCGGGCACCGTGCCCTCGGCCCAGTGGATTTCAAAGAAGGCCCGTATTTCCGCCATAATATCGTCAAAGCCGCGGGTCTTGCGGCCCCCTTCGGCGGTGTAGGTGTTGCCGTGCATGGGGTCGCAACTCCAGACCAGATTGAAGCCTTCCGCCTTCATCGCCCGCAGCAGGGGCGGGAGGATCTCGCCGATCTTCTTGACCCCGAAACGGGTGATCAGGGTCAGTTTGCCCGGTTCGTTGGCGGGATTGAGGGCGGCCACCAATTTTTTCAGATCGTCGAGATCATGGTTGGGGCCGACCTTCATCCCGATCGGGTTGTGAACCCCCCGGAAAAACTCCACGTGGGCTCCGTCCGCTTGGCGGGTGCGTTCGCCGATCCAGAGCATGTGGGCCGAGCAGTCGTACCAGTCGCCGGTGGTGGAATCGCGGCGGGTGAGGGCCTCTTCGTAGCCTAAAAGCAGGGCTTCGTGGGAGGTGAAGAAACTGGCCTGGGTAAGCTGAGGCATCTCCTCGGTGTTGAGCCCCACCACCTTCATGAAGTTTATTGCCTGGTCGATCTGGGCGGCCAATCGTTCGTAAGAACGGCCCTGGGGTGAATTCTTGACGAACTCGTTATTCCAGGCATGGACCCGGTGGAGCGCGGCGTAACCGCCCAGAGTGAAGGCCCGGAGGATATTCATGGTGGCGCAGGCATGGAAATAACCTTGCACCATCCGCTGGGGATCGGGCCGGCGGGCGGCGGCCGCGAACTCGGCGGAGTTGACCATGTCGCCCCGGTAGCTGGGCAGTTCCGCTCCGTCGATGGTTTCGGTGTCGGCGGAACGGGGTTTGGCGTACTGGCCCGCCATCCGGCCGACCTTGACCACCGGCTTGCCCCCGGCATAGCCGAGGATCACGGTCATCTGGAGAATGACCTTGAGCAATTCGCGGACAGCGGGAGCGGTACACATGGCAAAGCTTTCCGCGCAATCGCCGCCCTGAAGAAGAAAGGCCTGGCCCGCCGCCACCTCGGCCAGTTGTTTTTTAAGGACGCGAATTTCGCCGGCAAAAACCAGGGGCGGCAGGCCGCCGATGGTGTTGAGGGCGTTTGCCAGCTCCGCCTGATCCGGCCAGTTCGGCTGCTGCCGGGCCGGAAAATTTCGCCAACTGCTCTTGTCCCAGGTCATAAACATCGCTCCATTGCTAAGTGATCGCTTACCCTTCTTGGGCGCCGGGTAGGGCGCATGGCCCGCCGGCGCAGCATATTTCCACGTCAAAGGCGTTCAGGATGCGTAATTCCTGTTCCCGCCGTCCCGCCGGCAGGGGTTGACAGGCAAGTCCCGCCGCCATTGCCAGCAATCCGGCTCGATTCGGGATGGCGGCCATTCCCTGGCCCAGCACCTTGCCGTTGCAACTGTCCAGCAACTCCGCATCCTCGCCGTTGGTGAACACGGTAAGGGGGATGATCCGTTCCGGGTCCAGGACTCGGGCCGCGGCCAGGGCCGGCCGTTCGCGGGTGACCAGGGAGCCGGGGGCGTAGCGCAGCAAGAGCAGCCGCCGACCCGCCGGCCGAATCACGAAATCGATCCGGGAGGTTACGAACCGGCCGGCAAAGAGGGTTTCGATCACTAGCCGCGGCTCGATCTCGGCCTTGGCAAAGCCTTTGTCTTCCACCAGCAGGCGGGCCAGTTGCTGGCGATAGCGTTCGTCGTCGGTATCCACCAAATTCTCGCCGGTGAGAAAATCGGCCAGATGCCCGTAAATCAGGTGGTGGGAATGAGAGTCGCCCATGTTCGCCCTTGCCATGAAAAAGGGGGAAGAAAAGGCAGCCCCCTTCCTTCCCCCGCATTGCTCGCGGCAAGGGGACGGATTTGAAATCCGTCCCCGGTTCCTGTTTACAGTTCCAGCCAGGATTCGGAAAAGACGTTCTGGCCGGAGAGCACCTTGTAGGTCTTGTAATGCTCGAGGGCGGTGCCGGAAAGGGTGGCTGGATCGGGATCGTTGCCGTCCATCATCCCGTGAACCAGGTCCACCAGGTTCTGGCGTTCGCCCTTGCAGATCGCCATCAACTCGGCGTCGTAGGCGTTGACGATGGCGGTGGTGAGGCCGTGCTTCATCAGCATGATCAGGTAGGTGCGGTCGAGATACTTGCGGAGATGCTCGGCCACCCCGTTGGAGACGTTGGAGAGCCCGACGGTGGAACCGGCTCCGGGCGCGATTTCCTGGAGCATGCTCATGAATTCGAGGCCGGAGTTGATCTGATCGGCCCCCAGGGTGATCGGGGTGCCGATCGGGTCGAAGAGCATTTTTTCATTGGGGATGCCGGCCTCGGCTAGGGCCATCATCAGGTCCACCGCCATCGCGGCCCGCTCGTTGGAGTCGCGCGGCATCCCGTCCGGCCCCCAGAGCAGGGCAATGACGTTGCAGCCCGCCTCGGCCGCCACCGGGATCAGCTTCTGCATCCGTTCCGGCTGGGCCGAAATGGAGTTCATGATCGCGGCGCCCTTGTTCTTGACCACCTTGAAACCGGCGGCCATGGCGTCGGTGTTGG
>DIKC01000068.1 GCA_002421565.1 Desulfobulbaceae bacterium UBA5628
CCGGAAAGCTGGTGGGGGAAGCTGTCGATCCGGTGGGCCGGGTCGCTGATCCCGGTGCGTTCCAGGAGATCGACGGCAAAATCGCGGGCCATGCCCCGCTGCTGGCGGCGGTGGAGGATCAGCGATTCGATGATCTGGTCGCCGATGGTGTAAACCGGGTTGAGCGAACTCATCGGCTCCTGGAAGATCATTGCGATCCGGTTGCCCCGTACCCGCTGCATCTGGGTTTCAGCCAAGGGCGCCAGGTCGCGGCCCTCGAAGTCGATGACCCCGCTCGTCCGGGTGGCGGCCGGCTCAAGGAGGCGGAGGATGGAGAGGGCGGTGACCGTCTTGCCGGAGCCGGATTCCCCCACCAAGGCCACGGTTTCGCCGGGCTTGACCGCGAGGTTGACCCGATCCAGCACCTGGCTCCAGCCCTCTTCGCTCTTGAAGGCCACCGATAAATCGCGGATGTTCAGCATTATCTCATACCTTCCTGGGATCAAAGGCCTCGCGCAGGGCCTCGCCGATGAAAATGAGCAGGGCCAGGGTGACGACCAGGACCATGAAGGTGCCCAGCGACAGCCACCAGGCAGTGATGTTGGCCTTGCCTTGGGCCAGCAGTTCGCCCAGGCTGGNNACGCCCAGGCCGAGAAAGTCGAGGCTGGTCAGGGCGAGGATGGCGCCGCTCATCCGGAAGGGAAGAAAGGTAATCACCGGGGTCATCCCGTTGGGCAGCAAATGGCGGAACATGATCCGGATATTGCCCACCCCCAGCGCCTTGGCCGCCTTGACGTATTCCATGTTGCGGCCCTTGAGGAATTCGGCCCGCACATAGTCGGAAAGCCCCATCCAGCCGAAGAGGGAGAGGAGAATCAGGAGGAGAATGGCGCTGGGCTTGAAAATGGCGGCAAAGATGATCAGCAGGTAAAGCTCCGGCATGGCGCTCCAGATTTCGATGAAGCGCTGCATGAAAAGATCGGTGCGGCCACCGAGATAGCCCTGAATCGCCCCGGCCATGATCCCCACCCCGGTGCCGATGATGGTCAGGGCGAGGCCGAAGAGGACCGAAAGGCGGAAGCCGTAGATCAGGCGGGCAAGCACGTCCCGGCCCCGGTCGTCGGTGCCGAGCAGGTTGGCGCGGGAGGGCGGGGCCGGCACCGGCCGGTCCAGTTCCAGATTGATCGAGGCGTAGCTGTGGGGATTGGGTGGAAAGACGGCCCAGTTGTCGCCCTCGCTGAGCTTGGCCCGGATGTAAGGGTCGCGGTAGTCGGCCTCGGTGGCGAAATCGCCGCCAAAGGTGGTTTCCGGGTAGCTCTGGAGGATGGGGAAATACCAGCCGCCCTGGTAATTGACCACAAACGGCTTGTCGTTGCTGAGCAGTTCGGCCCCCAGGCAGAGGACAAAGATCACCGAAAAGATCAGCAGGCTCCAGTAGCCCCGACGGTTGGCCTTGAAGCGGCGCCATCGCCGCCGCATGGGAGTGTTGCGGGAGGTCATTTTAGTTCCATGTCTTCAAAGGTAATCCGGGGATCCACCACCACGTAGCTGAGATCGCTGAGCAGGCGGGAGATCAGGCCGATGATCGTAAAAAAGTACAAGGTGCCGAGGACTACCGGATAATCCCGGTTGATGATCGATTCGTAGGCCAGAAGCCCCATGCCGTCCAGGGAGAAGATGGTCTCGATCAGCAGGCTGCCGGTGAAAAAGGCGGTGATGAAGGAGCCGGGAAAGCCGGTGATGATCGGGATGATGGCGTTGCGGAAGACGTGGCGGTAGAGCACCCGCTGTTCGCCCGCCCCCTTGGCCCGGGCGGTGAGCACGTACTGCTTGCGGATTTCCTCAAGGAAGCTGTTTTTGGTCAGCATGGTCATTACCGCCAGGCTGCCCACCGCGCTGGCGGTCACCGGCAGGACCATGTGCCAGAGATAGTCGAGGATTTTGCCGAGCAGGCTCAACTCCTGCCAGTGGTCGGAAACCAGGCCGCGAAGGGGAAAAATACTCCAGAAACTGCCGCCCCCGAAAAGGACGATCAGCAGGATGGCAAGGACAAAACCGGGAATGGCGTAACCCACCAGGATGACGGTGCTGCTGACCACATCGAAGCGGGAGCCGTCATGGCGGGCCTTGGCGATCCCGAGGGGAATGCAGACCCCGTACACGATGAAAAAGGTCCACAGTCCCAAGGACATGGAAACCGGCAGCTTGGAGATCACCAGCCCGGCGACGCTGGTGTGATGGTAGTAGCTCTGGCCGAAATCAAAGACCAGATAGTTTTTCATCATGGTCAGGAAGCGTTCCGTCGCCGGTTTGTCAAAGCCGTAGAGCACCTTGAGCTGCTCCACCCGCTCCGGATCAAGTCCCTGGGCGCCCTGGTAGAGGCTGCCGGCCCGGCTGCTGACTTCGCCCGCCGCGCCGTGGCCTTCGATTTCGGCCAGCAGCCGCTCCACCGGCCCTCCCGGCACGAACTGGGTGACGGTAAAGGTGACCAGCATGATCCCGAAGAGGGTCGGAATCATCAGCAGTAAACGGCGGAGGATATAGGCGGCCATTATTGCATCCACCAGGTCATCAGGACCTGGAACGGGTTGTAGTAAAGGGGCAGGATGTCCGGCCGGGCGAAACGGTTGCGAACGGTGATCCGGTGGTGGTCAAGATACCAGTTCGGCACCACGTAATAACCGTACCAGAGCACCCGGTCAAGGGCCTTGGCGGCGGCGGTCAGTTCTTCCTGGGTCTGGGCGTAGATGATTTTTTCCACCAGATCGTCCACCGCCGGCTCTTGCAGGCCGATCAGGTTGCGGGAGCCGGGCCGCTCGGCGGCGGTGGAATGCCACAGATCCCGCTGCTCGTTGCCCGGCGACTGGGACTGGCCGAAGACGGTCACCACCATGTCGAAATCGAAGTTGTTGAGCCGCCGCACGTAAAGGGCCTGGTCGATGGTCCGGTAGCTGGCCTTGATCCCCAGGCGGGAGAGGTTTTCGGCATAGGGGGCCATTACCCGCTCAAAGGAGGTGGAGTTAAGGAGGATTTCAAATTCAAAGCGGCGGCCGTCGCGGTGGGTGAGCATACCCTCCTTGACCTGCCAGCCCGCCTCTTTCAGGAGCCTGGCGGCCTTGATCAGATTGGCCCGCCGGCTGTGGGGCGGTTCGGTGGAGAAGGGGGTGAGCGGCTGGTTGAAGACCTCGGCCGGCAATTGTTTCCGGAAGGGTTCGAGATAGCTCAGTTCCAGCCCTTGCGGGAGATCGCGGGCCGCCAGGTAGGAGTTGCTGAAATAGGAATCGCAGCGGCGGTACTGGTTGAAGAACATGGTCTGGTTGGTCCACTCGAAATCAAAGGCCAGGTTGAGGGCCTGACGCACCTTGCGATCCTGGAACAGGGAACGGCGGGTGTTGAAGACAAAGGCCTGCATCCCGGCGTTGTTCATGTGGGGCAGTTGCAGTTTCAGCAATTCGCCCTGGCGGAAGCGTTCTCCTTCCAGGTCGCGGGCCCACTGGCGGGCGATGTTGACCGCCATGAAGTCGAATTCGCCCGCCTTGAAGGCTTCGAGCGCCACGATCTGATCCTTGAAATACTTGAAGGTGATGGTCTCGAAATTGAACATCCCCTGCCGGACGCCCAGTTCCTTACCCCAGTAGTCGGGATTGCGGCGGTAGGTGATGGTCTTGCCGGGGGCGAAACTTTCCACCAGATAGGGGCCGGAGCCCACCGGCGGGGTAAGGCCGTCGCTGTTAAAAGGGTGGGCGTCGTAGAATTTCCGCGAAAGCACCGGCATCTGGGCCGCGATCAGGTGAAGCTCCCGGTTGGGGCGGGCAAAATGGAAACGAATCCGGTGCGGCCCCAGCACCTCGGCCCGGCTGATATCGTGGAAATAATGCTGATAAAAGGGATGGGCCTGATTGCCCTTGAAGGTTTCCAGGGAAAAGCGGACATCCTCGGCGGTGACCGGGCTGTGGTCACTGAAACGGGCCTCGGGTCGGAGATTGAAGGTGATCGAGAGGCGGTCTTCGGCCAACTCGAAGCTTTCGGCCAGCAGGCCGTAGGCGGCAAAGGGCTCGTCCAGGCTGGGGGCGGCCAGGGATTCAAAGATCAGCTCGCTCATCTCTTCCGGGGCAGTGCCCTTGAGGGTGAAGGGGTTCATCTTGTCAAAGCCGCCCAAGGCGTGGAGGAGCAGGTTGCCGCCCGGCCGGGCCGCTGCCGAGGCATAGGCGAAGCGTTTGAAATCGGCCGGGTACTTGAGCTTGCCGTCAATGCTGATCCCGTGGGCGGCTGTTGCCGGTTTCTCGGTTACGGCTGCCGCGGGGGCGGTCTTTTCCGCCGGTTGGCCGGCGCCAAGGCTTAATCCGGGAAATCGACAGACCAGCAGCAGGATCAGGATGGGCAACAGGAGATGGCGGCCTGATGTCGGCCGGGAGTAACGGCTTTTCATGAGCAGGTTTGATGCTGTTGGCAGGTAATGGCGGTCATGGCGGTGGAAACCAGATTCGCGAGCATGGTCAGCAGTTGCAGATCATGTTCGCTGAAGGTGTCGGCGCTTTTGTTGATCGCCTCGATTACCCCGATGCAATGGCCGTTGACGAACAGGGGCACCGCCAGCAGGGAGCGGGTGGTGAAGTTGAACTGATGATCAATGGCCTGGTCGAAGCGGCTGTCGGTGAGGACGTTGGTGGCCAGGGCCGGCTTGCGGTTGCGGAAAACCCATCCGGCCAGGCCCTTGTCAACCGCCACCGTCTGGCCCAGCAGGCTTTTCTGGCGGGGGCCGGTGGGCAACGCGATCAGCATTTCATTGGAATCCGCTTGGGCCAGCAGAATGGAGCTTGCTTCGCAGTCCAGGAGCCGGTTGATATTTTCCATGATCAGCCCCAGCAGCCAGGGGCCTTTGCAAAGATGCTGCAAGAGTACCGCGATCCGGAGCAGATTGCGCAGTTCATCGGCGTTTAAAGCGGCGAGCAGTTCATCGGGAAGGGCTTGCTGGAGCAGGCCCTGGGCCAGGGCGTCGGGGCGCACCGCCTGCATTTCCAGGAGGATGTCGCCGAGGTTGTCGCCGGTGGCCTGGAAGGTCATCCATTTGAGAAGGGCGTTTTTGATCGCCCGTATTTCCGCATCCCCGTTTTCGGCAGGGTTTTTCTTTTTTCCCTGCCGACTCAGGGCGCCGGCCAGTTGCCGGTCGCTGATCAGCCCCAATCCCTTGAGGACGTCGCCCAGGCGGCGCCACTGGGTCTGCACCCCCAGCAGGTGGCTGGAGAGATTGGCGGCAATGTTTTCGTGGTAGGGATTGCGATTTTCTCCGAAATAAACCCCCAGGTATTGGTCCATGTGGCCGTATTTGACCAGCCGGGGGGCCACGAATTTCTCGTAAAAATCGATCACCCCTTCCCGGATCTGGAGCGCCGAACGGAAGACCGGGCCATTGTCCGCCAGCCGGGCCTGATCGGTACGCTCGTACATTTCCTGGAATTCGGAGAAAAGATCGTCGAGCTTGAGGAGATAGCGATTGTCGGCAAACTGGGCCACCAGGTCGGCGGTGGGGATGATCCGGGCGGTGATCGTTTCCGCCTGGTCGTGCACCAGATCGGCCAGTTCCGGCTCCTGGCGGTAGTCGGTAAGGGAGATCATGGCCGGCACCAGTTCCTGGGCCCGTTTGGGCCAGCGGGCCCGGCGCAGGTAAGCGGCGGCCAGTTTCATCCCGCGCTGGACATGGGTGACGGTGAATTTGCCGCCATGCCCGTCATGGTCGCCTTTGTCCTTGATATATCCGGAATCATGGAAAAAACCGGCAGCTACCGCGGCGCAGAAAAGATCTTCCGAGAGTTTTTGTTCGGGATGGGCGCGGTTCCAGCCCGCCGCCATCCGGGCCACGGTCAGGGCCGCGTCCAGGGCATGGCCAAAGTCGTGATAGGAGACTTCGCACGCCTCATGGCTGGGCCAGCGGCCCTGGTAAAGGTCGGCCACTTCCTGGATCAGCTTCCGCAAGCGGGGCGCGATCCGGCCGTACTCTTCCTTGGCCACGCTTCGGAGGGCGTTAATCCCGGCTTCGTGGTCGGCCAGGAGGGAGTGGCCGGCGGTTTTGTCGGATGATTTTTTTCTTGTCGCCATTTCGTGGTTGGCCTGGTTTTTCTGAAGCAGGGAGCCAGCATGATTGATATTCGATTCATGTTAATTGGTCACGGAAAAATGGTCAATCTGAATGTGGGGAAAGCCTTACATTTGCCTTGCCAATCCCGTTTCTTGTGGTAAAAGAGGGGCTTGTGAAAAGTCCATCAATTTTGGAGGCAGTCAGGCATGGGTCAGACCATCGTGGAAAAAATCTTCGCCGCCCATCGGCGCGATACCCCCACCCCGGAGAACATCATCCTTGATCTTGATGTGGTGATGTGCCATGAAATCACCACTCCGATCGCGATTACCGATCTGGAATCCCGGGGCATGGATCGGGTCTTTGATCCCGACAAAATCAAGGCGGTGATCGATCACGTCACCCCGGCCAAGGATTCCAAGACCGCCACCCAGGGCAAGATTCTTCGCGACTGGGCCAGGCGGCATAAAATCAGGGATTTCTTCGATATAGGGGCCAACGGGGTCTGTCACGCCCTGTTCCCGGAAAAGGGCTTTATCCGGCCCGGCTACACGGTGATCATGGGGGACTCCCACACCTGCACCCACGGTGCCTTCGGGGCCTTTGCCGCCGGAGTCGGGACCACCGATCTGGAGGTGGGGATTTTAAAAGGAGTTTGCTCCTTCCGCCTGCCCAAGAGCATGAGGATCAACCTCACCGGCAATCTCTCGGCCGGAGTGGTGGCCAAGGACGTGATCCTCCATATCATCAAGGAACTGACCGTCAACGGCGCTACCGACCGGGTGATCGAGTTTGTCGGGCCGGTGGTGGCGGCGATGAGCATGGAGGCGCGGATGACCCTCTGCAACATGGCGATCGAGGCCGGGGCCACCTGCGGTATCTGCCTGCCGGACCGGGTCACCGCCGAATATCTCTGGCCCTTTATCAAGGATGAATATGAATCCCTGGAAGTGGCCACGACCCATTTCAAAAAATGGCATTCCGACCCGGACGCAATCTATGAAAAGGAACTGAGCTTCGACGTTTCCGGCCTGGTGCCCCAGGTTACCTACGGCTACAAGCCGGACGAGGTCAAGGACATCACCGACATGGAAGGCACCCCGGTGGATCAGGTTTATATCGGCTCCTGCACCAACGGCCGGATCGAGGACCTGCGGGCCGCGGCCGGGATTCTCAAGAATCGACGAATTTCTCCCCAGGTGCGGGGGATTCTTTCGCCCGCCACCCCCAAGGTTTACAGCCAGGCCCTGGAAGAGGGGATCATCAAAATTTTCCTGGAGGCCGGTTTCTGCGTCACCAATCCCACCTGCGGGGCCTGTCTGGGGATGAGCAACGGGGTACTGGCGGAGGGAGAAATCTGCGCCTCCACCACCAATCGTAATTTCAACGGCCGGATGGGCAAGGGCGGCATCGTGCATTTGATGAGCCCGCTTGCCGCCGCCGCCGCCGCCGTGGCCGGGCATATCACCGACCCGCGCAAATATCAGTAAAAGGAGCGATCGCGATGAAGGAATTCGGCGGCAAGGTTCTTTTTCTCGACCGGAGCGACATCAATACCGACGAGATCATCCCGGCCAAATATCTCACCGAAAACACCAAAATGGCCCTCCAGCCCTTTATCCTGGAAGACCTCAAGCTGGGCGGTTTCGATCCGGCCCGCGACGTGGCGGGCAAGGGGGTGGTGGTCAGCCGGGCCAACTTCGGCTGCGGCTCCTCCCGCGAACACGCGGTCTGGGTCTTTGAGGTCAACGAGATCAACACCGTGATCGCCGAGAGCTTTGCCCGTATTTTCCGCCAGAATATGCATAACTGCGGGATGCTGGCCATCGAACTGCCGGCCGCTGACCTGGATCGGTTGTTCGGGCTGGGCGGCGAGGTGGAGATCGCGGTGGATCTGGCCGCCGGCCGGATCAAGGCCAAGGGCGAGCGGGAGGCGGAATTTTCCTTTACCTTGAATGAGTTTGACCGGCAACTGGTCGAGGCCGGCGGCTGGCTGGCTTATGCCGATAAAAAGTATTGATCCTTCGGATTGAAAAGATCGTGGCCGGCGGCTTGGGCTTGGGCCGGGCCGACGACGGCCGGGTGGTGCTGGTTCCCGGGGAGCTGCCCGGCGAAACGGCGCGGGTGGCGCTGAAGCGCAGTCACCGGCAGTATCTGGAAGCGGAATTGAGGGAAGTGCTGGAACCCTCGCCGGAGCGGCGGTCGCCGCCCTGCCCATATGCCGCCCGTTGCGGCGGTTGCGATCTCCAGTATGCCGTCTATCCGGCCCAGCTTTCCATCAAGCAGACCCTGCTTGAGGAGTTGCTGACCCGCGGCCATCTGGCCGCGAAAATTCTGCCCCTTCTCGCCCCGCCCTTATCTTCCCCCCTTGAGTTTGGTTATCGCCAGCGGATTCGTTTGCAGGTAGTGGATGGCCGGGTCGGTTTTTTTCAGGCCCGGTCCCGGCAACTGGAGCCGGTGAGCGCCTGTCTCCTGGCCCGGCCGGAAATAAATCGCGGCTGGGCCGCCTTTGTCGCCCATCCGGCCTGGCCGATCCTGGCCCGCGCCGCCATTGCCCTGGAATTTGCCTGTAATCCGGAAGACGGCCGACTGGTGGTGTTGCTGACCCTCTCTCGGCCGGTGCGGCCGGCCCAACGGCAGGCGGCCCATCAGCTTTGTCTGGCCTTGCCGGAAATTCAGGGGATCGGTTTCCGAGCCGAAGGTCGGCAGGACGGGCCGTTTATCAGCCGTGATTCCGGCCCCAACGGCCGCAACAGCCCGGATGATCTGCTGATTCATCTCCCGCTGCCGCCGGAAATCGCCGGCCGCCCCCTGCGGCTGGGAGTGGAGCCGGGCGGCTTCAGCCAGGTCAACGAGGCCCAGAACCGCAATCTGCTGGGGCTGCTCCTGGCCTGGTTGCATCCCCAGGGGCAGGAAATCGTGGCCGACCTTTACTGCGGCATGGGCAATTTTTCCCTCCCCCTGGCCCTGCGGGTGCGGGAGGTGTACGGGGTGGATATTCAGGCCGCCGCTATTCGCCGGGCCAGGGAAAATGCCGCCGCCAACCGGATCGATAATTGCCGTTTTCAGCGCCTGGGGGCGGCGGCCGGAGCCGAAGAACTGCTTGGCTCGGGAGTCAGGCCGGATATTGTTCTCCTTGATCCGCCTCGCGGCGGTTGCCGGGAGGTGCTTGCTGCTTTGGGACGCCTGGTTCCGGAGCGGATCGTGCTGATTTCCTGCGATCCCGCCACCCTGGCCCGCGATCTGGCCGGTCTGGAGGAACATGGCTATCGCTGTCAAGCGATGCAACTGGTTGACATGTTTCCCCAAACCCATCATCTGGAAACCATTGCCCTGCTCCGCAAGGGATGTGGGTGACAAAAAAATGACAAAACAGTTTGCAATGGTTATTTTCTGGTTTAAGAATCTCTCGCAAAATAAAAACAAGAGGTGACTAAAATGGATAAATATGAATGTCCCTGCGGCTATGTCTATGATCCGGCGGAAGGCGATGACGGCAACGGCATTGAGGCCGGCACCTCCTTTGAGGCCCTGCCCGATGATTGGGTCTGCCCTAAATGCGGGGCGGAAAAGGAGCATTTCTACAAGATTTGAACCCAGGTGAGCAAAACGCCAGCCCCCCATAAAGCCCCGTCCGCCGAAGGCGCCCGTCCCGCCACTCATTTCAAGGCGGCGGTGAGTATTCCTTCGCCCGCCCAACTATACGAAAAATACAATAAGGAAATCGTGGCCGCCCCCAGCGGCGGCCGGGTTTTGCTCAATTACCTGCTGCGGGTTTTGCAGGAGGTTTTTCAGAAGATGCGGCTGGCCAAGCTGGAAGAGGTCTCTCTGGGACATACCAGCGCCCGCCATGAACTGATCACCTCTCTCACCTCTCTCCTGACCCGTTTCAAACGGGGAGAAATGGAGGCCACCATGCGCTTCTCCTTTGAGATGAGCAATGATCCCGGCCGTCACAAGCGAACGGTGATTATCGATCTGAGCCGGGAATCAGGGCGGGTGACGGTAATCGGAGTTGAACCCAAGGACGGGATCGACGGTTTTTTACGGGAAAAGGGTGGCTACGCCAAGGAACGGCAGGCCCGGCGCAAGGTTTCGGGCCGGGTCGATCATTACATCACCGGCGCCTTTGCCCAGACCAGCCGGGACGAATTGCTGGCAACCATCGACAACACTCTGGTGGCGGGGGAGCCGGGTATTGATGTCCGGGGCAGCGTGGTCAAGCCCAAACCGGCGGTGAAATATTATCTGGAACTTGGGGAAGGGGTCGAGAAGCGGGAAAAATCTCCGGGCAAGATCGAGATTTACGCCACCGGCGCCGGGGTGGTCAAAACCCGCTATGACGAAGGGGACAACCTCCGCTTTCTGGGGGTGGCGACGGCGGTTAAGCTGGGGGAGGTGGGTTTCCGGGCCGGCGGTCATGTCATGGCCCGGGGAGAAAAGGGCAAGGGCGCGGCCCTGAGTATTGAAACCGCTGAATTCCGTTCGGTGCCGATCGCCTTCGAGGCCCGTACCGAGGGCGCCATTTACGTTAAGGAGACGGTGCAGGGCAAGGTTTACGGGGCCGAGATCACCGCCGAGATGGTCAATCAAGCGCCCGGCAAGTTTATGGTTGCCACGGCCGGGGCGATTACCGTCAACCGTTCACTCCAGGGCGGTTTTCTTTATGCGCCCAAAATCGTGATCGGCAACGGCCGGGTGGTGGCAACCTTGATGAATGCCCACTTGCAGGCCCGTAACCGTTTCTTGGGCCGCAACATCATGCTGGCCGGCCGCAGCCGGTTGATTCTGGGGAATGATTTTTTCAAGGAAGAGCAGGCCGCGGCCGGGGCGACCAGTTGCGCTATTTCCGGTCAGGATCTCTTTGCCAATCGGGGTGAGTTGAAGTTTGCCCGGCTGGAAAAGGAGGCCGAACTCAAGGATCACAACGAGGCGATCAGTCGCACCCTGCTGGGACAGGTGCAGAAAACCCTCGTCGCCCGGCCTGCCACCGACAAGGCCGTGTTGCGCCGGGTGCTGGAGACGGTCAACCTCCTGGAAAAGCAATTTGCCGATTGTTCGCTGTCGGAGGAAGAGGAAATGCGGCGCAAAATCGCCAATCTTTTGTTTGAAATCGGCCTTGAGGACTCGATGCCGTTCATCAAGCACCTGGGCCGCAAAAAGGCATTGCTGGCCGAGATCGGCCAATTGGATGCCCAGCTGGCGGCTATTACCCAGGAAATCCAGGCGGAGTTGCATCTTGCCGATTGCAAGGACGGCGCCATGTTGACCATCCGCTGCTGGCAGGATGAACTTCTGCTCAGGTGCCTGGAACATGAGCTACTGCTTGAGCGGCCCGCCGCCAAAGAGCAAATCTTCAGCGGCCCGCGCCGGTCCCGCGCCATCACCTTTGCCTTCAACTACGACACCGACCTTCTCGATTGCCAGGTAACTGCCTGACTCCGGAACAATTTTCCCCTTATTCCGTTTTTCGGTAACCCTGTTCCAGGTAATCCAACAGGCGGTCGCGATGGTTTTGCGGCTGGTTGAGAATCAGAACCACGGGGTCGCGCCGGTTGCCGTGGTTGAAATAACCGGCATAGGCATAAACCCCGCTCAGGGTGCCGGATTTGACCAGCCGGCCGCGCCAGGAGGGCAGCAGTTCGGCGTAGGGGGCGAAATCATCGAGCAGCCTGAGCATCGCCCTGGCGCTGATCCGATTCTCCCGGGAAAGGCCGGAACCTTCCCGCACCCGGAAGGATTGGGGCGGCAGGCCGCGCTCCCGGAGAAAGGCGGTCAGGGCGTTGATGCCCTTGTTCCAGGTGGCCGGCGGCCCGGCGGCCTGGGCGCCGCAGGCAAGAAAAAGCTGATTGGCGATGAAGTTATTGGAATAAAGGAGCATTGCCCGCACTACCTCGCTCAGGGGGATGGAAGATCGGTGGCGATAATAAAGCCGGGCATTGGCCGGGGTCGGGCCGGAGCGGAGGCGGCCGCTGATTTCTACCCCCTGTTGGGCCAGCAACGCCTGGAACAGCTCCCCGCTGTAACGGCGGCTGGTCTCCGCCTCATGGGCAAGGTTGATCCGGTGGCGGCCGGGCGGCAACCCGGCCTTGGCGGCGGCAGCCCGCATCACCGGCAACAACGGGGTCTGGGCTTCCGCCGACCCGACCGTCTTATCGCCGGCGATTTCGACGTTGATGGTGTTGAAGTTAACTGCCAGGGCGCGATTGGCGGCGTCGTAGGGGTTGAGGGAATCGCCGGCCCCGGCGGTGGCTGCCTCTTCCAGTTGAAAGTAGCTGTCATCGATCACCAGATCGCGAATCCGGCTGAGTCCTTGGTCTGCCAGGGCAACGGCGATCTCCGCCACCTCCTCCGAAATCAGCATCGGATCGCCCAGCCCCTTAATATAAAGATCGTGTCCAAGATCGTGGTCAGCCAGATAAAAATGGGTTTCAAAACGAAAATCCGGGCCGAAGCGGCTAAGGGCGGCCAGGGCGGTGGCGATTTTCCAGGTGCTGGCCGGGATCAGCAGGGCCTCGGGGTTGTGGGCCATGATGATCCGTCCGTCCTTGCTGACCAGATAGGCGCCCTGTTCCATCCCGGCCGGCAAGGGTTTCGCCCCGGCGGCGTTTCCGGGCAGGGCCGGAATTGTCGAGCCCAACAGGGTCATCAGCAGGCAGGCTAGGAGAAGCGGGCCGCGGAGGCGCGGCAAGCGGTAAAAAAAGAAGGATTTGCCAAGGAATTGCGCTTTCATGGTGGCCGGGGACAAGGTGATCTGCTACAATCGCTGACGAATGAACCGGTCCTGATTTGAACCAGATTACCGGTAAAAAAGCAACAGGAGAACCGTATGGATCAACTTATCGATGCCGGCCTGGAGGATTCCAT
Organism: Desulfobulbaceae bacterium UBA5628; assembly: GCA_002421565.1. GTDB lineage: Bacteria > Desulfobacterota > Desulfobulbia > Desulfobulbales > Desulfurivibrionaceae > UBA5628. Next base: position 12,923 of record DIKC01000068.1, read on the forward strand.
TGCCGCCAAAAAGGCCCTGGTCGCAAGCCAGCGGGAGAATATCAAAACCCTGGTTCACTGGCTGGTCGAAACCTTGCGGGGAGAGGGCAAGATTCTCCTGTTCGGCAACGGCGGCAGCGCCGCCGACGCCCAGCATCTGGCCGCCGAATTCGTCAACCGCTTTCTCATCAACCGGCGGCCCTTGGCGGCCCTGGCCCTGACCACCGACACCTCGGTGATCACCAGCATCGGCAACGATTTTTCCTTTGACGAGATTTTTTCCAAGCAGATCGCGGCTCTTGGGCGGCCGGGCGATCTTGCCCTGGGTATTTCCACCAGCGGCAATTCGCCCAACGTGATCAAGGCGATCGAGCAGGCCCGGTTGCTGGGGATTCGCACCGCCGTACTCACCGGCGGCGACGGCGGCAAACTGCTCGGGCTGGCCGACCTCGCCGTCAACGTGCCGGTCAAATCGACCCCGGCCATTCAAGAGGCCCATTTGTGGGTCGAACATCTTCTCTGTCAACTGGTGGATGAGGTCCTTTTTGGTCGCTATGCCTAAAAAATATCAGCCCTTTGACTGCCGTGGTCTCAAGACCTATTCCCTCCATGATCGCCCCAGCAAGGTGACGGTGGCCGATTTTGCCCGGCCCCTGCCCCCCGGGGCCACCATCGGCGATTTTATCGCCTCCCTGCCGCGCCAGTTGGCTGGGGCGGAGTTTCCCGACCTGGTCGCGGATCTGGTCGCGGTCCATCGGGCCGGGCGGCCGCTGCTGCTCGGGATGGGCGCCCATGTGATCAAGGTGGGGCTCAATCCGATCATTATTGATCTGCTGGAGCGGGGAATCATCACCGGCCTGGCCATGAACGGGGCCGGGATCATCCATGACGCGGAAATCGCCATGGCCGGCCGCACCTCGGAGGATGTGGCGGCGGTGCTGGACGAGGGCGCCTTCGGCGCGGCCCGGGAAACCGGCGAGGAGATCAACCGGGCGATCAAGCGCGGGGCCGAACAGGGGCTCGGCCTGGGCGAGGCGGTGGGCGACTGGCTGCTGGCGGCGGATTTCCCCCACAACCGGCTCAGTCTGCTGGCCACCGCTCGCCGTCTGGGGGTGCCGCTCACCGTGCATGTGGCGCTCGGCACCGACATTATCCATATCCATCCGGCCGCCGACGGGGCCGCCATCGGCCAGACCTCGCTCCAGGACTTCCGCCTTTTTTGCAGCCAGGTGGCCGATCTGGAGGGGGGGGCTTATCTCAATCTTGGTTCCGCCGTCCTCTTGCCCGAGGTCTTTTTGAAGGCCCTGACCCTGGTTCGCAACCAGGGCCACCCGGTGCGTTGTTTCACCACCGCCAATTTTGATTTTATCCGTCATTACCGGACCATGACCAACGTGGTCAACCGGCCCACCGCCACCGGCGGCCGGGGCTACAACCTGATCGGCCACCACGAACTGATGATCCCGCTCTTGGCCGCCGCCCTGATCGACGCCCTTACCGCCTTGCCGGGCCGCTGATTTAATTGTATATTGCCCCCCTTTGCCATTTGCCGCCGCTATCATCAACCAAGGAAAAAGTCATGTTACAAAAAATTCGAATCGGCACCCGCGCCAGTTTGCTGGCCCTGGCTCAATCCAACTGGATCAAGGGTAGGATCGAGGCCCAGCATCCCGGAGTGACCGTGGAGTTGGTGAAAATCATCACCAAGGGCGACAAGATCGTGGATGTGCCGCTGGCAATGGTGGGCGGCAAGGGGCTGTTCGTCAAGGAGATTGAAGAGGCCCTGCTCCGCAATGAGGTGGACATCGCGGTCCACAGCATGAAGGATGTGCCGGCCGAATTGCCGGAAGGGCTGCATATCGGGATCATCACCGAACGGGAAAACCCCCACGACGCCTTTATTTCCAATAAATACCAGAGTCTCGCCGCCATGCCGGCCGGGTCCAGGGTGGGGACCAGCAGTCTCCGGCGCAAGGCCCAACTGGCCATCCTCCGGCCTGATCTGCAAATCGAGGATTTGCGGGGCAATCTGGACACCCGCCTGCGTAAGCTGGATGAGGGACAGTTCGAGGCGATCATTCTGGCGGCCGCCGGCCTCAATCGCCTCAAACTGGCCCATCGGGCCACCTTCTGTTTCACGGCCGAGGAGATGCTGCCGGCCGTGGCCCAGGGCGCGGTGGGGATCGAGATGCGGGAGGCGGACCAGGAACTGCGGGAGATGTTGATGTTCATGGATCATCCGGCGACCACGGTGGCGGTGCGGGCCGAACGGAGCTACCTCAAGCGGCTGGAGGGCGGCTGCCAGGTGCCCTTGGCCGGTTTCGCCGTCCTGGCCGATGGGGTGCTGACCATGCGCGGCCTGATTGCATCGGTGGACGGCAGTCGCCTGGTCAAAAGCGAACACCGGGGCGACCCGGCCGAGGCGGAAAAAATCGGCCTCGCCCTGGCCGAAGAGCTGCTGGCCCAAGGGGGGCGGGAAATTCTGGAAGCGGTGTACGGCGCTTCCCTTAAGTAAGGCAGGTTTGAGCATGGATGAAGCGAAAAAAAGCGATTGCAAGGCGGGCAAGGTCTATCTGATCGGGGCCGGGCCGGGCGATCCTGAGTTGATCACGGTCAAGGGCCGGCGGCTACTGGGCCGAGCCGAGGTAGTGGTCTACGATTACCTGGCCAACCGCAAACTATTGGAGCATGCCCCGGCTACCGCTACCTTGGTCTATGCCGGCAAAAAAGGGGGCGGCTGCCATTCCCACACCCAGGAAGAGATCAACCAAATGCTGGTCGATTACGCCCTGGCCGGTAAGACCGTGGTGCGGCTCAAGGGCGGCGATCCTTTTATCTTCGGCCGGGGCGGCGAGGAAATCGAGGAACTTGCGGCCCATCAGGTTCCTTTTGAAGTAGTGCCGGGAGTGACCTCGGCCACTGCCGCCGCCACCTATGCCGGGGTACCCATCACCCACCGCCGCTTCACCTCCTCGGTGGCCTTCGTCACCGGTCATGAAGACCCCAGCCGGGCGGAAAGCCGGATCGCCTGGGACAAGCTGGCGACCGGGGTCGGCACCCTGGTTTTCTACATGGGAATCAAGAATCTCCCCTCGATCACGGAAAAACTGATCCGCTACGGCCGCGACCCGCAAACCCCGGTGGCGGTGGTGCGCTGGGCCTCCACCCCGGAACAGCGGTCGGTGGTCGGCACCCTGACCACGATCAGCGAGGTGGTGGCCCGGGAAAAAATCACCCCACCCGCCTTGGTGGTGGTGGGGGAGGTGGTGGCCCTGCGGGAGGTCATCAACTGGTATGAGAAACGGCCGCTGTTCGGCAAACGGATTCTTGTGACCCGCACCCGGGAGCAGGCCAGCGATCTGGTGAGCCTGCTGGAGGACGAAGGGGCATCCTGCCTGGAAGGGGCGACCATCGCTCTGGCCGAGCCGCCATCCTGGGAGGCATTGGACCGGGAGCTTGGGCAATTGGCCACCTACCACTGGTTGCTTTTCACCAGCCCCAACGCAGTGCGTTTCTTTTTCAAGCGGCTACGCGAACAGGGTTTGGATAGCCGGGCGCTGGCCGGGCCGAAAATCGGGGTGGTGGGCAGCGCCACTGCCGACAGTCTGGCCGAATACGGGGTGCGGGCCGATCTGCTGCCGGAAGAATTCACCGGCGAAGGGTTGGCCGCCGCCTTGGTGGCGCAAGGGGGCGGCGGGCAACGGATTCTGCTGCCCAGGGCGATGCAGGCCCGGGATGTCCTGCCGGCAACCCTGAAAGAGGCCGGGGCCGAGGTGACGGTCGTGTCGGTCTATCGCAACGTCCGGCCGCCCATGTCCGAGGAAATCCGCCAGGCCCTGGAAAACAAGGAAGTCGATCTTATCACCTTCACCAGCTCCTCCACGGTGAGCAATTTCGTCGAGATGCTCGGCCTGGATCGGGATGGTTTAACCAGCCTCCTGGCCGGGGTGGTAATCGCCGCCATCGGCCCGATCACCGCCGCCACCGCCCAAAAAGCCGGTCTGACCGTCCACATCCAGCCAACCCCCCACACCATCCCCGCCTTGGTGGCGGGAATCCAGGAGTGGTTTGCCGCCTAGCGTTCGCCCAGGGATTCGTGGAGGGTCTTGGTGATCGGTTTGGTGAGGTACTTGAAGACCGTGTTGCGGCCGGTTTTGATCTCCACGGTGGCGGTCATGCCGGGCTGGATTTTGACCCGGTCGGGGCCGAGCCCGGTCAGGTCCTTGCCCTCCAGCCGCACCTGCACCCGATAATAGGGCTCTTCATTGGCGGCCCTCGCTTCCTCGTTCAAGGTGTCGGCGCTGATGTAGGTGACCTCGCCGTCGAATGAGCCGTAGATCGTGTAATCCCAGGCATCGAACTTGACCGTGGCCGGCAGGCCGCTTTTGACAAAGGCGATGTCCTTGGGCTTCACCTTGGCCTCGACCAGAAACTCGTCGTCCATCGGCACGATCTGCATGATCTCCTCGCCCGGCCGGGCCACCCCGCCCCGGGTGGTGATCCGGATGTTGCGCACCACCCCGTCCATGGGGGAACTGATCTCGGAGTGCTCCATCACCTCCCGGTGCTGGGCCAGCAACTGGCTGAGGCTTTCCATGTTTTCCCTGGCCCGGGCAAGTTCGGCCTGGGCGTCTTCCAGGTATTTGTTGCGGCGGTTGACGATCTTGCCCTCGATATCCACCTTCTGCCGCTGGAGGCGGAGGATTTCCACCTTGCTCACGTCGCCGGTTTCCTGGAGCGGCATGGTCAGGGCCAGCTCATTCTTGATCAGTTCCAGGGTCTCGCCGAGCACCCGGAGTTCGTCATGCAGGCTCTCTCGCCGCTTGCGGTAAAGGATTTGATGATTGGCCAGGATTTCCGGGTATTCGGCCACTTCCGGCGGGAAGCGCGGGGCCTGGTCCAGCAGTTCGGCGGTCAGTCGGGCTTCCGCCGCCTTGAGGGCCGCCACCTTGGCCCTGGTTTCCAGATAAGCCGCCTCGCTGCGCGCCTTGTTGAAGCGCATCAAAACCTGCCCTTCGCGGACCAAATCCCCTTCCCGCACCGGGATTTCCTCGACCATCGCCTGTTCCATCACTTGGATGATCTGGTTGCGCGAGCTGGGAATCACCGCCCCCTGCACCCTGGTGATCTGGTCGATTTCCGCCCATAAGGCCCAAGCCACAAAGGCGGCGACGCTGAAGGCGATAGCCGGGATCAAAAGCCGGGCCGAGCCGCTCCTTTTCATGCTTTTGCCTCCTTGCCGGACAATTTGGCCATGATCGCTTCCCGCGGCCCGTCCAGCAGCAGCCTGCCGTTGCCGCAGACCACGATCCGGTCGAGCAGGGGCAGCAAGGCGGTCTTGTGGGTGGCGACCAGGATGGTGGTTCCGCCGGCCGCCATTTTGCCCAGCAGGGCGACGATTTTCGCTTCCGTGGCGGCATCCATCGAGGCGGTGGGTTCATCGAGCAACAGCAGCACCGGCTTGACCAGCAGCAGCCGGGTCAGGCCGATCAACTGCTTCTGGCCGCCGGAAATGCCCCGGCCCCCTTCGCTGATCGGCAGGGCCATGCCCAGCGGGTGGTTGTTGATGAGGTCGAGCAGGCCGGTTTCCCGGGCCGCCGCCAGCAGGGCCTCGTCGCCGGGATCGTCGATCCCCCGGGTCAGGTTGTCCCGCAGGGCGCCGCGAATCAGGCGGATTTCCTGGGGCACGTAGGCGATCAGTTGCCGCAGCCGCTCCGGTTTGATCATCGCCATGTCCAGGCCGCCGAGCAGGGCGCGGCCCTCCTTGCCCCGGTAAAGGCCGGAGGCGATTTTAAGAAGGGTCGATTTGCCTGAACCAACCGGCCCGATCACCCCCACCCGTTCGCCGGGACGCAACTCCAGCCGGGGCAGCTCCAGGGCCGGGCGGTCTTTTTCATTGTAGAAAAATTTGATCCCTTCCAAGCGCAGGGATCCCTCCACCACTTCCGGGGTCAGGGTTCGTTCCTCCTCGTCCAGTTCGTTGGGCTGGGCGATCAGGGCGTCGAGGTTTTTCAGCGCCGCCCGGCAGTGCGCCCACTGGACCAGAATCCCCGGCAGCCGCCCCACCGGGGCCAAGGCCCGGGAGCTGATGATCGAGCAGGCGATCAGGCCGCCCATGGTCATCCGTCCTTCCACCACCAGCCAAGCCCCGAAGGAGACCAGGGCCACGTAGCCGAACTGCTGGAGGGCGGCGGTAAGGTTGGCGGCGGAGGCCGAGGCGTGCTTGGTTCGGTCGTCGTCGAGCCCGGCCTGTTCCAGCAACTCATGCCAGTCGGCCCGGATTTTTTCCTCGCCGCCGGCCGCCTTGATCGACTCGATGCCGTCGATGGATTCCACCAGCATCCCGGCCTTTTTGTTGCCGTGGCCCTGGCTGGCGGCGGTGGCCCGGTTGATTTGCCGCTGGAAGAGCAGCCCGGCCAGCAGGGTGAGCGGCAGCAGAACCAGCGGTACCGCCGCCAGAGGCCCGCCGATCAGCATGATCACGAAGATGAAGAAGAGGGCAAAGGGCAGGTCGGCCATGACGAAGATGGTGGCCGAACTCATCACCCCGCGCAGGTATTCCAGCCCCTTGATCTGGGAGGCGAAGGTACCCAGCGAAGGCGGCCGGGCTTCCATCCGAATCCCCAGGGCGCGGCGGAAAAACCACACGGCCAGCTCGATGTCGATCCGGGTCGCCTCCCGGTCGAGTATTACCCCGCGCAACTGCTTGAGCAGCAGTTCCAGCAGAATCGCCACCCCCACCCCCCCGGCCAGGACGAAAAGGGTGTTGAAGCCGGTGTGGGGAATTACCCGGTCGTAAACCTGCATGGTGAACAGGGAGCTGGCCAGGGTCAGGGTGTTGACCACCAGGGTGGCGATCAAGGCGTCGCGGAAGATTCCCTTGCGCCGGCCCAGGGCCTGCCAGAGCAGGGTGGCGGCCCGTTCGATTTTAGCGGTCGGCACGGTTGTTGTTCCGGTAATGGTTGAGTTCGCCGGTGAGCAGGCGGAGATGGAGCCCGGCCCTGGTTACTTCCGCTTCGGCATCCTCTACGGTGAGGGCGGCGTTGCTCGCCTCCCGCACCGCGTTGAGCACGTCGAGCCACGATTTTTGGCCGATTACATATTGGCGGGTGTAGGAATCAAAGACCACGGCGGCGCTTTCCCGGTAGAGCAGGCTGTTTTCGCGGCGCAGACGGGCGGCGGTCAACTGCTGCCAGAATTCGGCTGTTTCGGCCCGGATTTCCCGGATCGCCGCCAGCCGTTCGGCCCCGATCGCCTCTTGCCGGGAAAGGGCGGCGCTGACATTGGCGCCGGTGGACAACCCGGCCCCCAGTTGCGATTGCAGCACCAGCATCGCCCGTTCGTCGGAGAGATTGCCTTCCCGTTTTTCCAGGCGCAGGGCGAGCAGCGGCCAGTAGGCGGCCTTTTGCGAGCGGACATCGGCCTCGGCCGCCAGTCGTTCCCGCTCCAGCCCGGCCAGCACCGGCGAGGTCTCAAGCGCCTTGATCAGGGCCTCATCCTTGGTGGCCGGCCCCCCGCTTGCCGATTCGTCGTCGCTTACCTTGCCCACCGGCTTGCCGGTCAGTTCGCTCAAACGGGTCAAGCCCTGGTGCAGGGCCTGGGTGACAAAGGAGAGATCGTTGGCCGCCTGGTAGAGCCGGGAGTTGGCCAGGTCCAGATCCACCCGGGGGCTGACCTCCTGCTCGACCCGGCGGGAAATCATGGCCAGCAGCCGTTCATGCTGCTGAACATTGCGATAGGCGATCTCCTGCTGGGCCTGGCGGCGGCGCACCTCGCTGAAGGCGTCGATCACCCGCCGCAGAATCGCCTGGCGGGCCACGCCCATCGCCTCGCCGGCCGCGCCGT